>JBBSJT010000210.1:0-1526 GCA_038257035.1 Chlamydiia bacterium | reverse complement strand
CCAATAGATAACGAGGAAATGATCGCCGCTGATGTAGGTATCTTTCCATTCTTTTGCAAGGTTTTCTGCTTCTAAAATACGGTTTTGAAGGTTTCTTGCAACATTTGGCTGGCTTCCCTCTCCTGTAAATGTTGGCACTTTGGCAAGGGCAGCTTCCGTTGCAATAAAAAGCTTATCTAAATCTGTATGCAAATTAACAAGAAGCGATCTAAAATAACCCTCTTTTTCATTTAAAAAGGCATAAAGCAGATGATTTTCTGTGACTTCGGTATTTTTTCGTCTTGAAGCTTCTTCAAATGCATCTTGTATTGCTTTTTCTGTGCTTTCTGTGAAGTTTTGAGCCATCAGTTAGCCTTATTTTTTATGTGTCAATTTATGAGGTTCCCATAATGTTTCAGGAAGCTTAAATTTAAAATTTACGTAGCGCGATGCAACAAATAAATAATCGGACAAACGATTTAAATAAATGGAAACATTATCATCAACATCAGCCTGACCAACCAATGGTACAACAGATCTTTCGGCTCGTCTGCAAATGCTTCTTGCAAGGTGAAGCGTTGCACCGCAAGGGTGGCCTCCTGGAAGAATAAATGCTTGTAGTTTAGGGAGTTCCTTTTCCATGGCATCAATCCAATTCTCCAAATAAATGGTATCATCGCTACTAAAGCGCGTTTTTTCGATTTTGCTTGTGGCAGCCTTGGTCCTTGGTGTGGCAATAGCAGCACCAACATCAAATAACGTATGCTGAATAGCTTCAAGTTGCTTTTTAGTCTCAGCTAAATCCGAATTGTCATGTAAAAGCGAAATGGCAATTCCAAGGCTTGAGTTGCATTCATCAACAGTCCCTAAGGCTTCTATAAAAAGATCGTTTTTAGGAACGCGCTCTCCTGTAAAAAGGGATGTTTGGCCTTTATCACCGCTTTTCGTGTAAATTTTCATAAGTTGCTCCTGATAAAAGCAAATTTTGCAAATAACCGAATAAAACTCAAGAAGAGATACGGTTTTTGTTAATTTTTTTTACCTCGAGAGAGCAATTAAAGATAAGACAGGGAAAGGAAAGATTAAAGTTTGAACAAATATTATTTTTTACCAGTGAGTCAGTGAGAAAGACATGAGATCAGTGAGGGGCTAAGATTTCCAAAAGTTTGAAATTTTAAGTTATCCATTCCAAGGCCTCTCACTGACCTCATGTGTCTCTCGCTGGCTCAATGGTAAAAAATCAGAAACGCTGTAAATCAAGAGTGCTTACGATTTGATGAAGCAGAAATAGCCTAAAGCAGAAACGTTATAGACTGTACCAACGACCGGGATTGCTGAGATAATTGCTGTTGCCAGGTTGAAAAGACGCTCATTTGCAGGGACTGTTTCTGTAAAGAATGACTTCTTTTTTAAATCATTAAGTTGTCTATTATTTTCTTGAATTGCAGCTTCAATACGTGCATCAGTATATGCTTTTATTTTAATTATAGGATCTTGCTCATTATCATGAAGCATATGAGTAATTTCCGAAACCGGCATAAACAAGT
>JBBSJT010000209.1:0-1549 GCA_038257035.1 Chlamydiia bacterium | reverse complement strand
TTATAATCAAAGTCTGACTGCTTTGACTCATGGAGAGTTTAACTACTCCGCATAAACTTTTTAAAGTTTAATTTTTGGGAGCAGCCCACTTTTTCCAATCTAAGCGCGCGCAATTACAGGATGTTATGCACTTATGAAGAACTGTCCCCATTCGCTAGAAATTAATTAAACAGTTGTTTTTATTAATTAGATCGGGTATTATTACTTTTAATATAATTTAATTTAAGGTTTTTTTATGAGTAACTATATGGATTCAGCAAGGGTAGCTTACAGAGCACTGCCATTTCTCTCTCCCGCATTGCTTACAAATGATGCAGATAATTATCGCCCGGTGCTAGATGAAAACCTGGTGACTAACCGAGGAATGGTTTTTTTGGCATTAACCTTACCAACCTTTGCATTTATATCGGATCTTTCTAATTTAGTTCTTCCTTATATAATCAGTACTAATTCTTCCATTGTTTTTACAGCGGCAGCTGCCTTTACAACCCCCTTTGTAATTGCTGTTGGAATTGTAGCGCTCGGAATTTTGGGCTTTAAGCTGGATCAAATGCTAACGCATCGGACTGCAACAAAAGCGGCAATTGATGAATTCACAAATAATTTAAGTTTATCAGTTTCAAATAGTGCTTTCAATTGGTTGCTAGGAGATATTAGTAGAATTAAATCATTGCTTAAATCTGAGAATGTCAATTTAGATAAAAAAAATCATGATAATCGAACTCTCTTAGGTGGGGCAGTATCCAAAGACATTGAAATATTTTCTCTTTTATGGGATCGAGCGTCTGATAAAAATAAAGCCGAAGTTTTAATTGATTGTAAATTATATCGTTTAAGCCCAGTCTTTCAAGTCTCCTCCGTACATCAAAAAACTATGGATTTTCTATTTGATAATCATAAGATTCGCCCTAAAGAATTTACTGAAAAGGAACATAACGAGGTATTGGCTTGTAGTTGTGGTTGGAATAGCGATTCTTTAATTTGGTTCAAAAAGATGTTCGATCTTGGATTTAGTCTAGATGCAAAGGACGAGACAGGTGAAAGTATTCGGGAAAAAATATCTAAATCTATCTTAGATTTTGCCTTTGACCACGAAGAAAATCAACGAATGCCTTACGTAATAATTCAAGATATTGTCGAAAAAATAAAGTTTTTGCAATCGATTGCAGAGCCCAAAATAGCAACTGTTTTAAAGGAAGAACATAAAAATGAAAACTCTTTTTTAAGTAAACTCCCGTATGAGCTTTTCAAAGAAATATCTAAAGATGTTAAAAATTCATTCGCAGAAAGACTTGAATATCATCCAAGCCAACTGGAAGCAATTGCACCCTTTCTTAAGATTAGTTACGACTCAATACGCAAAGCAGCCACTAAGGATAATGTAAAAATTGGTAACATGATTTGGGATAAAATAAGTATGAATGAAAGAGTAAACTTATTTATTGACTGTTTTTTTTTGTCATAAAAATCCAAAACTTGCCCTCTCCCTAATGGAAAGTAAAAAAGTGTCCGGAAAAATGTTTACAGAACCGCAACAATTTATCATTTT
>JBBSJT010000208.1:0-1583 GCA_038257035.1 Chlamydiia bacterium | reverse complement strand
TTCAAGTTAATTTTTCAAAGAATTGAATATGCATATCTTCTATTGGCCTCATTGTAAATTTTCCGGCTAATTGCGGAAGTTCCTCATCTGTTTTTACAACGACCTTGGATAAAATTTCGCTGATACAAGTTAAAATTTCCATTTCAGCTACTTGTTTACCAATACATGTGTGTGGACCTACACCAAAATGAGGAATATTTTTCACTTCTTCCAAGTTTTCACGATTTGGATTAAATATTTCAGGGTTTTCAAACTTAAAAGGATTATGCCCTGCAAGCCAAGGTAGTGTGTTGATCAAATCGCCTTGTCTAATGTAATGCTCTTTTTTTACATCATTTTCAAAATAGTAAAGAGACATATCCATGTCGGCCTCTCTTAATGCCCCTCCAACAGAATAAAGTCGAAGAGCTTCGAGATAAGCCGATTTTACTTTTTCTTTATCGCCAGAATGCTCTTTTTGCATATCAAGATTTCTTGAATATTCATATAAAAGGAACCCAAAAAGATAACCGGTTGTTTCAAGACCACCAAGCAGCATACCCTTGATATTTTCAAGTATTTCAGGCTCGTTAAATTCTTTTTTACAAAGATGATTAGCAAAGCTATCTTTTATAAAAAGGGTTTCATCGTAAATAATTTTGCATAAATTATCAATTTTGGATGAATCAATGAGGTAGGTTTTTAATTTCGTTAGAGTATCACCTGCATCGGAAAAAAATTGACTAAAAAAACTTTTTCCTTCTGATTCAAATTCAATCGCAGGCTGTAACTCGGATGGTTTGTTTGCCAACAAAACTTTCCAGTAATCGCAATTGGTGCGCACATCATCATCGGTGCATTTCTTAAATCCAAGAATTCCTTTTATCAAACATTCTCCAATAAGATTCAAGCAGCTATCAAATAATAAAACATTTTTTAGTCCGATTCTTTTATCAAGCCAATTTTTAGTAATGTCAATACAGCAAATTCTTATGTTTTCTAGTTTATCTCTTGAAAAATAAGTGTGAACAGCTTTTCTTTGTATTTTACTCTTCTCTTCAAATGTCGTTAGCAGATTATTATTTCCAATTAGAGAAGTAAATTTTGAGTATATTTGCCCTGGACCAAATGGACAAAACTTTTTTGTTTCATCTTGGCTAAATGGACCATATCGATGGAAAGTCAGAATCAATTTTTGAGCTTGGGGTTCAACGATCAAATGTATGGATTGACTTAGATCTGGTAATTGACGAACTTCGCATACAGGATATGGAAGAACACGCTCGATGAAGTCAGAGTTAAGCGCAGAAACAATTCTTACTTCATTTATATTTTTCTCTGTCAATTCCCGTTGTTCCAAAGTGAAATGACTAAAATTTCTTGTAGGAGCTTCCATAATAATCCCTCAAATATGTTTTAAAAAATCAACATAAACCATCAAAGATAATAAAATAAAGTATTTAATTTTGAGATAACTTTTAAAAAAACATGGAAAATTCACGTTATACTCCAAAACACGACACTCCATAACATTTTCGATTTTTTACAGGATATGCAGGATCGCTCCGCTTCGCTGCGCGGCAGGATCGCTAAAGCAGCAGGAT
>JBBSJT010000207.1:0-1585 GCA_038257035.1 Chlamydiia bacterium | reverse complement strand
TTCGTTATAAAAAGCCTCACATAGCTACGGTTATGCTCATTTTTTATGCCTTGACCTACACCAAAATTTTAGCTGCTTTACCCGTCATTTAAACGTTGACACGACAATAGTTCGATCTACATTTTAAAAGTTGATAATGATCATCTTCTCAACTATCCTTGGTCATTTCGATAGTATATAAAATCCTTTAAATTGTAAATAAAAACGATGAAAAAAATTCTTGTCCCTTGCGATTTTTCAGCACCATCTCAAAGTGCCTTAAAATTTGCAATTAATCTTGCTGCAAAAACTCAAGGCGAAATAATAGTAATGCACACGATCATTTTATCGGCTATGTATGATCCGGTTTTCTTGGGAGAAGCCCCATTGGCATACGATTCCGCTTTTATGAAGGAAATTAAGGAAGACATAAAGAGAAGGTATGAAAAAATGACTCAGTCATTTGAGACCAAGGATGTGCCTATAAACTTAAAGATAACTCAAGGAAATATTATATCAGCAGTGAGACATGAATATGATCACAATAAAATTGATCTTATCGTTATGGGTACTTCAGGCACCTCTGGTTTCGAAGAGGTATTTATTGGGTCAAATACAGAAAAAGTAATTCGTCATTCTCCCGTTCCTGTTTTCGCTTTAAGATCAACACACCAACTGGATGCTATCAAAGAAATTTTAGTACCCACTACCTTGTCTTTAAATCAAAGCGAGTTGATGAATAAGATAAAGGAGTTACAATTTTTTTTCAAGGCTACTTTAAAATTTCTACTTATAAACAGTCCTTTAAACTTTAAAAGCGATCAGGAGGCTAATGAATTATTTGAGTCCTTTGTAGATTATTATGGATTAAAAAAATATACGTTTGATTTCAAGAACTATTACAGCGAAGAAGAAGGGATTGTGGAATTTGCCAAAGATAACGAAGTAGATTTAATCCTAATGGCTACCCATGCAAGAAAAGGTCTCTCCCATCTTTATCATGGAAGTATTACAGAGAACCTGGTAAATCATAACCGGCTTCCTGTTTGGACTTATAGACTGAAAGATTAAACATCAGCATCCTTACAATATCGCAGTGAAATCGCTTTTAAGCAAAAATAGTTCTTAAACTCAAAGGGGGTGACATTATACAGCAAAAATAATGTCAGCCTTTCATGCTTATTCTTTTAGGTTCTACTGTGTTTTTAATGGAACAATGTAATTTATTGGCCTTGATGGTTTGAGATGATGCCCGATCGACTAATGAGGTTATTCCAAATATTTTAGTAGCTTTTTGTATTAGTGTTGTGTTAAGCATAAACCTACGGTCAAATCAGCGCACCTTTTTGCGTATGTCTTCGTTATAAAAAGCCTCACATAGCTACGGCTATGCTCATTTTTTATGCCTTGACCTACGCAAAAATTTACTGCTGCCTTACCCGCCATTTAAACGTTAACACAACAAAGCCTTTCTTTTGTCTTGAAACAAAAGAAACAAAAATTCAAGGCTGTATTCATTTCTTAACGCCATTTTGAGTTTCTAATTGGGAAACAAAAAGCATGTCCCGCACTTGTTGCGGGAAACTCCCTACGGTCAAACAGTTTT
>JBBSJT010000206.1:0-1595 GCA_038257035.1 Chlamydiia bacterium | reverse complement strand
GAATAGGCTCAATAATAGGAAAATATTTTTGTGCGCGTTTGAACATTAACAACCCATTGGATTGCCAATACGTGTTCACTAACAACTCACGATCCATTCGCTCGTATACATCTGGATCGCTCAAGGGCATTTCCTCACCGGCAAAGTCCAAATTCTCTGGTATTTGGATGGCATAGACATTATAGTCGTTCACTAATTTATTTCCGGAAGCAACTGTTTCATCTGAAGGAGCTTTTTGTACAGCAAAAATGAAAAGCCCTGACAAACAAATCAACCCGATAGCTGCTAAAACATTCTTTATATAATTCATAATCCTATTTTTTTATAAAAGTAAAAAATTAATGTCTTGTTTTTGATGTTATCCCAATATTAGTTTTGGTAAATTTTCATTAAACCATTGGCTCTTAAAAATAATCATGATATGTGTTCCACCTTTGATAATGATGGAATCTCCAACACATGAGTGCGGAAAAACTGCGTCATTGTCACCATTGATATATATGGCATTTGGGTTGGGACTTTCTTGATCCCAACAGAGCATCTCCTTTAATGCCCAATCTAAATAACGCTTATCGTTCACTGCAAGATAGGTTTTATAAAGGTCGATGCGCTTTGCAATAGTGTCATTGAACGCATACTTCTTTAAAACATCAAGATTTGATAATAATTGTGTAGGTGCAAATTTATATGCTTTCATAAATTTAGCGACTCTCATACGTTTTGGTAATTCATGTTTGCTCTTAACGCTCGACACGACGATGAGCTTTCTCAATTCCATATACTTGCTCATTTCCTGAACCAAAACACCTCCAAAGGACACTCCCAAGAGTACGACGTTTTCATGTTCAACCTTATCTATCATGCGTTTGGCATAGGATTCCAAACTCTCATTTTCAGTAGGAATCATCCATTCAAGCCAATGAATTTGAAACTGTTCTTCAGGCAATTTTATACGATTGAAAATTGTGGGTTGGGCCGCCATTCCTGGCATCATATATATGTGGATAAGATCTTGTTTCATTTGGCAATCCTATGGCTTTAAGATGCTATCAAAAGTACGTTTGTAATCATAAAATTCAATTATTCGTTGTCTAATTGTTTACTTCCGAAGTATTTAACAGGAGCATCGCTTTATTATATCCGATTTTTTTCGTAAATTTGTATGCAAAGCTATGGAAAATTATAGTTTCTGCCCCTCCAACCACCGAACTAAAACATATTTTACTATGATTGATGCTGCCGAATTAATTGACAATGACTTTTTGCGCCAATTTGAGCTTAAGGTTGAAGACGAACTTGCTAAAATAGAATATTCCCTTCAGGAACGAAAAATATTTTTAACGAAACTGATTATTCCTGAATGTATAAATTCAGAGGATTTTGAAACTGATTTTTTAACCTTGGTTTTTGAAAATATTGCCGAGCGTAATATCAGCGTGGTGCCTACAAGTCCAGAAATTGCGAGATTCATAAGAAAGAACAGAAAATACAAAAAGATGCTTCCCGTGGGAATACGTATTTGAAGTTAGAAGTTAGAAGTTAGAAGTTAGAAGTTAGAAGTTAGAAGTTAGAAGTTAGAAGTTAGAAGTTAGAAG
>JBBSJT010000205.1:0-1602 GCA_038257035.1 Chlamydiia bacterium | reverse complement strand
TTCCTTAATTAAGTTAATTACAAGAAAAAAATTATACGTTTTCTAAATTTGACATTATAAATTTTAGAAAATCTATAATAATATGAAAAAAAATTTATTGGCGAAAGAAAAAAACCGAACGGTTAACACTGGCTAGCCGCAATTGCTGCATTTTCCTAGCCGGAACATTATTTTTCCATTAATATTTTTAACTTGCAGAGAATACTCAGGTCACCAAGACGCAACCTCTTGTAGCCGAGTGACGTTAGCCGAAATCGCAAAAAATGCAGAATCCTGAAATAGGTTGACAAAAAATCAACAACTATTTACAGGACAACATGAAAGAAAAGAAACTCCCCTGTCAGAAAAAATCCGTTGGATTTGACCTGAAATTAAAGATCATTGATGAAGTTTGCAACGGACAGATTTCCGTTAACCATGCCTCGCTAAAGTACCAGGTCGGACGCAATGCAATCTATTATTGGCTGCAGAAATATACTACCTTAGAGCAAAAGCAAAAAGGAATGGCAAAGAAAGACGAAATCAAAAAACTCAAGGAAAAAATCGAGGAACTGGAATTCATCAAGGACTTCCAGCAGATGATAATTGCAGAAGCGGAACTTGATACCGGAAACGATTACGCAAAAAAGTCGCTGCCCGAATCATTGGCCAAAGAAGTGGAACTAAAGAAAAAAGCCATTTTAAAATCAAATGGCTCTGCCAATGCTTCGGGATCTCAAGACAAGCCTTCTATCAAAAAATGAGCGTTTGTAAGAAACAAAAATCTGATAGCGAGAAACTCGTAGAAATGGTCATCGATAAAAGAGGTGAGATCAACCAATCAGTCGGAGGGCGCAAGTTACATCAGCTTTTACAAGACCAGATGAAACAACAGAACATCAAAATGGGACGTGACAATTTCTTTGATTTTCTAAGGGCTCATACCCTATTGGTAGCCAAACAACGTAATTTTACACGAACCACAAACTCCAATCATCTCTTCAGAAAATTTAAAAACATCGTACAAAATAAAGTGCCAAACCAACCCGAGGAACTTTGGGTAAGTGATATTACTTACTTGCGCCTGAATGGAAAAAATGCCTATTTAGCTTTAGTAACCGATGCCTATTCAAAACAAATAATGGGGTTTCATGTAGCGACAAACATGAAAGCTTCCTTATCCATCGAAGCTTTAAAGATGGCTTTAAAAAACAGAAAATATCCGAATAGAAAACTAATCCATCATTCCGACAGAGGGTTCCATTATTGCTGGCCCGAATATGTGAAGATCCTTCAAGACAATGAAATTATAATCAGCATGACCGAGCAATATGATCCTTATGAGAATGCCCTCGCAGAACGCCTGAACAAAACCATGAAGTATGAATTTGGTCTCAATCAGACTATTCCAAATAAAACAATGGCAGTTAAGATGGTCAGACGCGCTGTAAAGATTTATAATACATTAAGACCTCATGACAGCTTAAAAGGAAGAACGCCCATTAGCGTACATTTAAATGCCGATATGCCATACAAATCGTATCGTAGGAATAAAGAAACTATTTATCTAAATTTGAATTGAAAACAGAGTAAAAAACTGTCAACCTATTTCAGGACGCTACA
>JBBSJT010000204.1:0-1623 GCA_038257035.1 Chlamydiia bacterium | reverse complement strand
TAAAAACCCAAAGAATATACCGTTTGAATTGTTTGGAGAGCTAACCACAAAAGTTTCCGTTGCTGAATGGATTGCGAAATATGAAAGTATATTTAAAAGATAGAAATCAATCACTTTAATTAGCATCTAAGATGCTGAAGTCTCAATCACTACATTTAAAGCCATAAAATGCAGTAATTAAAGGCGAAGAATCAAAAACACAGAGCAAAACTCACGAAAAAGTGGAACAATAGCTCAATACTGGAAAGGTCACTACTGTTTACCGTATCTTTACTTTTCTAAAAACACATCGTGCATCCCAAAAATCCCTTCAATAAAGACTATAATTTTGATACGCTTGTAGCAAAGCACCCACCATTAAAAGAATTCGTTTTTAAAAATGAATACGATAACAAGACCATAAAATTTGCCAATAACGAAGCAGTGAAAGCGCTAAATACTGCTCTACTAAAAACACATTACGACATAAACCATTGGCACATTCCCGATAATAATCTTTGTCCGCCCATTCCCGGCAGATTGGACTATCTGTTGCACATTGCAGATCTAATCCCGAAAACGGACATCCATCTGCTTGATATTGGAACAGGCGCGAATCTGATTTATCCCATACTCGCCAACCGTCATTTTAATTGGAAATGTACCGCCAGCGAAGTGAATATTGATTCGCTGAACAATGCACAGGAAATCATCAATAAAAACAATTCGCTAAAAGATATTGAGCTACGCCACCAACAATTTAAAAGTCATATTTTGGGGCACATCATCCAACCAACTGATTTTTTTGATGTAGTAGTCTGCAATCCGCCTTTCTTTAAAAACCGCACGGATGCCGAACAAAACAACAGACGGAAGTTTGAGAATCTTCAGCTAAGTGAAGCGAACCCACAAAATTTTGGTGGACTCAGCAACGAGCTTTGGTATAAAGGTGGCGAAGCGGCATTTGTACAGAAAATGGCTGAGGAAAGTCTTCAATTCAAAGACCAAGTGCATTGGTTTACGGCTATCGTTTCACAAAAAGAAAACCTGAAAAACATTAAAAGGGCCATTAATAAAACCAAACCTACACAAGTAAAAATAGTTGAAATGGAGCAAGGCAACAAGCAAAGCCGTTTCATTGCTTGGACTTTTCGTGATTAATTAACTTGGGGAAAACTACTGCTTAAAAAATCCTAACATCTATTGAACGCACAAGATTTAGACATTTTAAATTCATTTATAAAGGCACCCGACTTAAAAATCAATTCGGAAAAGTACCCTTTTAAAAACTTTACATTTTTAGATGAAAAGTTAAACGAAAATAATTTCAGCTTCCCCAGCAATTCAGTACTCGGGATGCAAGCCGAAGCGTGTTATGAAGCGTATTTGAAACAGTCAAATAATTTTGAATTACTAGCTGCAAACCTTCAGATACACGGCGAAAAGGAAACTTTGGGAGAATTGGATTATATAGTTCGAAACCTTAAAACAGATAAAGTTGTTCATATAGAATTGGCATGTAAATTTTATTTATACGAAGAAAACACAAGTACTTCGGAAGAAGAAAAATGGATAGGCCCAAACCGAAAAGACAGTCTTTTTGATAAATTGGAAAAAGTAAAGTTGAAGCAATTCCCGTTGCTG
>JBBSJT010000203.1:0-1625 GCA_038257035.1 Chlamydiia bacterium | reverse complement strand
GCATAAATTTCAAATCCAAGTTCTCCGGTGTAGCCTGTTCTTGATAAAATGATTTTTTGCCCATGGTAGTGAACTGGAATGAAATGCATTTTTTTTAAATTTTTTGCCTCTAAAAATAAAGGAGAAATTAATTTCAAAGCATTTGGTCCTTGCAAAGCTAAAATGCCATCTTCCAAAAAGCGATCTTGAATATTTACCTTAAAACCTGTTGCATACTTTTGTAAATGATTTAAGGATTTTTCTCTGTTTGAAGCATTGACAACCACAAAATAATGTTGTTCATCTTCACAATAGACAATCACATCATCAACCGTACCGCCTGTTTCTAATGGCAAAACGCTGTAAATGGCTATATGTTTCTCTTTTCCTAATATTTGATTGGTCGAAAGATAATCTAGAAAGACTCCTGCATCAATCCCCGTCACATTAATGATTCCCATGTGTGAAACATCGAATATTCCGACTGCATTCCGTACAGCAAGATGTTCTTTGATAACGCTTGTGTAGTGGATAGGCATTTGCCACCCTGCAAAGTCTACGATTTTTGCGCCAAGTTCAACATGTCTGTCATATAAAATCGTCTTCATTATTTTGGCCTTTGGAAGGTTACCTTTTTTTTTAACTCATCTTACGCAAAAAATGATTTTTGGAAGCCAAAGCGAACTCTTTCCTGGGAATGGAAGCTTAAGCGGTCTTGAGGAGGACATAGCAAGCTATGGCTGACGAAAGATACATTTTCAGGGAAGAGTGCAGCTGGCTTACATAAATTATTTTGCGTAAGGTGAGTTCTAACACAGAGAGCACAGAGAAAGCAAGAGAGAATAGCAAGAGGGGTTGATTCTCCATTGGCAAAGTAAAAAAATAAGTAAATTGACTGGATACCGAAAAAAATGGTAGGATACATTTAATTTTTTTACAAAAAACAGAAAAGGATAATTTATCAAATGCCTGAAATTAGTAGATTTTTTGGAATGGTTATTGCAATGTATTATAAAGATCATCCTCCTTCACATTTTCATGTTAAATACGGAGAACATAAGGCAGTGTTTTCTATTGATGAATTAAAAATAATTGAGGGTTATTTACCTCCACGTGCAATTTCTCTTGTTTTAGAATGGGCTTTTATACATCGTGAAGAATTAAAGCAGGATTGGGAGCTTGCAGAGAATAATAAGCCATTAAAAAAAATTGATCCATTATGTTAGGTACAGTTATGCATATTGTAAAACGTGCAAAATATTTAAAAGATTATAAAATCCAAATAACATTTGGAAATAATGAAATTAGAATTGTTGACTTAGAGCAACATCTGTCCGGTGAAATTTTCGAACCATTAAAAGACATATCTTACTTCAAATCATTTAAATTAAATTTAGATTTAGACACAATTACTTGGGAAAACGGGGCTGACCTATCTCCTGATTTTCTTTATGAAATTGGAAAATAAATCTTCTCTCCCCCCTCTCATTGCTTTTCTCTTGTAAAAAAAACTACGGCTTAAGAGTGCGGAGGAGTTTACAGAAGGCACTGAGTTCTTTACGAAGGGGTATGGCGCGAGCCGCTAGTTGCTGCTGCTCTTTTTGGTATTGCTCCCTGCCCTCTTTTGTTTCAATGCAGATCGGCAG
>JBBSJT010000202.1:0-1635 GCA_038257035.1 Chlamydiia bacterium | reverse complement strand
GCATAAGCTTGCAGGGTTATTTCTTTATTTTTTTCTTCATTATCAGAGGGACTATAAAGCATGATTTGAAGGTGTTCAGCTCCAATTTTGCCGTGATAGCCAATACCTTCGACATATCCTGGTAACTCTTGTTTTATTTCTTGGCATAAATACTGGCTAGTTTCGGCCATTCCAACTGCCATAGAATCTTCAGGTCTTTTTTCGGATCCAAATGAGAACAAGCTACTGATAAAACTCATTAAATAAACCAATACCACAATAGCGTCTCTTTGTCGGATATTTTAGCTAATATTTTTTGTTACTTGACCCAGGGTCGCTGCAAGCTTTCAGGAACAAGGTCATCTAAAAAATTAGGATGATGCTGTCTTTTACACTCTACCCCTCCATATTTTTCATCTGGTATTTGTTCAAATAAATGCAAATGATTACGAATATTATATTGATACACTGCGTATTCAGAAATATCAGGTTGTTCCATGACTAATTTAAACATTAAAAAATGCTCAGGATAAAATTGTTCGATAAAACTATTTAATTCTTGATACTTTTTTCGATAATATTCTTTGCAATCTTCTACAGAAGGAACAGCCTCTACTTTCATCCAAATTTCTAGCCCAAAAGCAACAACATTTTTTTCTATTTTTGTTTCATACACACTTGTCACAAAATTAGTACTTTTATCTTCAAAGATGCGATTTAAAAATGCCTTCCTATTGTCATTATCCTTTATGTCAGTCCATTTAGTATCATCAGGTATGTTTTCTGGATAAAATTGCCCATTTAATACTCCTTGACGAGACTTGGGGCTTTCATCTCTCATCTGTAAATAGATTAGGTTAGGACTGCTTATTCCGTGATTAGTATGGTTGAATAACTTTTTACATTTACTTAAGCCGCGGCTAGCGCAAGTATAAGCTTGCAGGGTTATTTCTTTATTTTTTTCTTCATTATCAGAGGGACTATAAAGCATGATTTGAAGGTGTTCAGCTCCAATTTTTCCGTGATATCCCACTCCTTCAATATAACCCGGTAACTCTTGATCTATTTCTTTACATAAATATTGATTTGTTTCACCCATGCTAACTACCATAGAATTTTTTGGTTTACTCTCCGTTGCACAAGAGAACAAGCTACTAATAAAACTCACTAAATACATAATCACCATTTGTTATATTCCTTAAATGTTTCAATCATCGAATTCCAGTAGCCCGGTCGATCAATAGAGTGAATATCAAACGGCGACCAATCCCTAGATTCACTAATATATTTGACATAGCTATTATCCAAGTTAAATCTTGCACAACGTACAAACCAGTCACTCGTATCAACAAAGCATTTTAAATTGATAAAGTCTTCATGCATCATTGCAGTATTTCCTACTCCACCAATCCCTATTATGTGAATATTTTTTAAATCAAGTCTACTACTAACATATTTTGTCCCACATAGAGCTACATGCTCGCCATTGCTGTGGGCTAGAGCCTTAACATTATTGATGCCTAAAGCGCGATTGAACTTTAAGGCTAAATCAAGGCCGTTGCCTGCCATCTTGTATTCAGGTCGAATAGTATCAAAATTAAAATTGCGTTTTACAACATGGCAAACTTCTTGCAGCTTCCAAGAACTGGAAGGTGC
>JBBSJT010000201.1:0-1684 GCA_038257035.1 Chlamydiia bacterium | reverse complement strand
TTTCGCAATCGTAAACCCGGCTGTTAAAGTTGCAAACAAGAACAAAATTTCGGAGCCTGTGTTTGCAGTTTTTTCATCAGCTCCAACCATGGTAAAAAGCTCTTTAAACAATTTTTTCAAAGCATTGGAACTTGCTAGTAATAACAAAATTAATTCCACATAAACCCTGGAAATTTCTTCTTTCTTATTGTCTATTTTCGTTTTATCGTCCGAAATTTCTATTTTAGAGCTCAAAAACTTTCCTAAAGCAATCGATAATATGGCGACACTCTTCACAATCTTTTTTAAAATAAATTCTTGTTCAATCGCTACATTCTTTGAAAAAACAGCATCGGATGTAAGTAAAGATGCAATTTTATCAAGAAGCCCGTTAATCGATTTACCAAGAATCCCGCATTTATTTGTTTCTTTATCAATCCCCATGGTTGCAAGGTACATACTGAAAAAAAAGTTAGAGGCCCCTCCTTTTAATGTTTTTACAGCAGTGATAATGGTCATCGCTTCAAAATAGGGGCCTAAAATTCTTAAATCTTCTCCGATGGCAACGCGATTAAAAACCTCTTGAATGCGCACATTGTGTTTTAAAAGTTCTTTCCACTTTGGTTCAAGATTGTTTAAGTCAATATTCGTTAGATCAAGATCGCTCATTTAACCACCTTTATTTAAGCCCTGCATAAATTTCAAAGCCGCTCGTCCCTGATCCAAATTATTTGTAAGCTTGTCATAATGCGGGTCATTAGGTCCTAAATTGTCTAAAAATTTTTCTGCCTCATTCAAAATAAATTCCCCATTTTTTCCAAAATTTTCTGCCAAAATGGAAGGAAGAGCTAAATTTAAAGCTTGGTTTCTTAAAGAAATACTTGTTGGAGCTCCTATTTCTGATGCAGATTCTATAAAAGCTAAACCCTTTGCAGCCGATGTTAAAAATTGGTCTAAGGCTGTGTAGGATGGATCTCTATCTTCTTTAGCTTTTTCTTTTTCACGAAGTAGTCTTGCAGCGGTTTCAGCCGGCATCTGCTTCACAAGATCATCATAAAATTTACCCCAGTTAGAGTCATCATCTTTTGTACCAAGAGTTGCGCTTCGGATCGTTTCAAGAGGGTGGGATAACTCCGGTTGGCTAGAAGTTGCATTATAGTTCCAAAGACCGGATGCCATTTTTGTAAAGCTCATTACAATGGTGTCTGCAACAATGGCAAGCGCTTCCTTATTCACTACAACAGCAGCTGTAGTTTCAAGTTCTCTTGGCCCTAAGTATGTTTGACTTCCCCAATCATCCCCAAGTCCTGATCCTGTTATTGGCATAATGACTCCTGTTGCCTATTTTTTTTTGGCCTAATTTTTTTTGGCTGTTTTTTTATCTTCAGCAATTTGTGCTGCCAAGGCTTCAATAGATACCCCCACTCTTCCTTTTAAAACTTCATCTGCGCCCAATAGTGGCACCATCATTTTTAACATGGCTAAGGCACCATATTTATTACCTAACTTTAAAAAACAATCAGATGCATAATAATAAGGGAGTGGGCTTGTGGGCTCAAGGATTGATGCAGCAATATAAAAAGGGATCGCATTTTGAAATTCTTTCAATTTCTGAAAACAAGCTCCAATTCCTAAAGAGTATCTTGGATCTTTAGGCTCCAAAGTTCTTAACACCTGAAAAATTTCTAAGCTTTCATTGAATTTT
>JBBSJT010000200.1:0-1697 GCA_038257035.1 Chlamydiia bacterium | reverse complement strand
GCTTGCAAGTTACGCTAAATGTGAAGATGTGCGGTCAATTTCAAAACAACGGTTAAAAAAACGATTAGGAAAAGTTTCAGAACAAACAGTTGAAAAAATCGAAGAAAAACTGAGATTTCTGATGTCACTCTAAAAAAGAAGACAGTTGTTCTTTGAAAAGCAAAAAACCGGATGCGAAGCGAAAACCGCGTCAATAAGAAATCTTGAATAGCGCGTTCATAACCTCGTATGAACGCGATAACGAAACTGACCTCGATTTTGCCGAAGCCCGAATGTATAACGTCCAACACGGTAGATTCACTACAACTGACCCTGTTTTAATGGAACCTAATCGTGCTATTGATCCACAGCGACTGAATCTTTACGGCTATGTGAGAAATAACCCTCTTATTTTGGTTGATTCGACGGGACAGATTATAGATGATTCAAATGGTGAGGACAATAAGAAATATCAAGAGTGGAAAAATGCGTTTCTTGCTACAAAAAAAGGACGGGACTTGTGGGATAAATATCATAATGATCCCAACTTTATGTTAATAATTAATATTGATCCGAACAGGAAGAATGGTGCAAAAACCCATAGTCTCAAATTTAAAGATGGAATGCTTTCAGGCGCAATAATTACTTTGGGAAATGATATTGGAGATAGGGCTGCTGCGGCAAAAAGAAATCCCGACCAATATCCGCTTCAACAAGCAATGGGAGAAAAAGGAGTTGATTCTAATATTTTAGCGGCTGGCGTAATAGCTCATGAATTTGGTCATGTGGAAGACGCAAAAAATCGCCCTAAATTGTGGCAAGCTCTTCAAGAATATTCTATTTTAAAAGAGCAACGTGATAAGTTAAATGGTGTCCAAGCCACCTTTACTGACCCTGATGTTTTAAGAAAACAACAAGCAGCCGTAAACGCATCCGGATTAAGTAATTTTGATGAAGTTATTTTGGATCAAGATAATCGTGCTGAGAGAGTTGCAATACCCGTGATTCAACAAAGTTTTGCAAATAAAAGAAAGAATGTGCATCCAAAAATTCAAAATGCAATAGATAAACTTTCAGGTAACAAAAAATGATAAAAATTAAATTAATTAAAATCATTAGCGTATTTTTATTTTTGCTAATTGTATTTTCTGCGGAAAGCATTTGCGGTAATGCCCAAGATCTGTGTCCATTGAAAACCGTAAAGCTAAATAAAATACAGGGTAAGATTATGGCAAAAGGGTCAAGAGATAAAGTCCCCCTACCACATACCAAGATTGAACTAGAACGGCTTGGTAGTCCTGTTGTGTTAGTTGCTACAGTTGAAACGGATGAGGAGGGTTTTTTTGAAATTAATAATATTAAAAAGGGAGAATATCGACTTGTCGTACATTACATTTATAATGGAGTAGTGCTAAATCCAAAATATAATCTTATTTTGAAGGTAAAAAAATCGAATGCTGACAAAAGTAAAAAGTTTTTATATGTTGAGCTTGCTTTTGATTGTGGGAATACTACTGTGAAATTAGTTAAGAGAAAGCAATCTGACTAGACAGCCTTTTTCGAGAGGCTGTCATTTTTACAGGATTTTCTTATAAAAAGAAAGTGGAAACAAGGTTGTAAAAATGTGATAATTGAAATTTTTCTACTGACTTAAATTATGACAAATAAACAACCTTGTAATGAAAATAGTATAACTTTTTTTTCAAACTTCAAACTGC
>JBBSJT010000199.1:0-1730 GCA_038257035.1 Chlamydiia bacterium | reverse complement strand
TAAACCAGTACTGGTTTTGGAATTAATTCCCACCAAAACACTTATTTCGAGCCTTTGCCAAGTACTCTTCTAAATGCTTTAATATCACAAACATAAAAAAAAAAAAAACAGATACCGCAAATTTTTCGCAACTATTTTTTTAAGAAAATTATAACTGTGGTAAGACTTATGGTTGTAACATCAAAATATTACAAATTGCTTTTTGGTGAAATCTATAAACTAGTTTTCTTTTTTGTTCATATAGTTTTCTTCAAAAAGAAGTATGGGACGACGCCAAAGAAGTATTTAATGTCAGTATCTTTGTAAAAAGAAAATGTTGAGCAAGTTTTTTTGTTGAACTCGCAAAGTTTTCAAGTGCTGAAACTTTATTGATGACGAAATTCTTGGTCTATTATTTTGTTGAAAATAATATAACAAACATTTAAAGCCCTTTCCTGATCGACGGAATTGAATAATTTTTATGACTGCAACAATAAAACAGATAGAGGTTGACGAAAAAATAATTGCAATTGTCTCACACAATGATGATGATTATATCTGTCTGACTGATATGGTTCGTGGAGAAGAAGGGAATGACCATATCAGAAACTGGATGAGAAATAGAAATACGGTTGAATTCCTTGGGATTTGGGAACAATTGTATAATCCAAATTTTAAAGGTGTCGAATTCGACACCTTTAAGAAAGAAGCGGGTTTAAACTCATTTAATTTAACACCAAAAAAATGGGTTGATACCACAGATGCCATAGGAATTATATCTAAAAGTGGCAGAAATGGAGGAACTTACGCCCATAGAGATATAGCTTTTGAGTTTGGAGCTTGGATTAGTCCAATGTTCAAACTTCTCTTGATTAAAGAATTCCAAAGGCTCAAAGAGATTGAATCCAACAAATATAATTTAGAATGGAATGTGAAAAGAGTCTTAAGCAAAATCAATTACCAAATTCATACAGACGCCGTTAAAAATCACATTATTCCAAAATCAAATTATACAACTAACAAACAATGGATAGAAGATGCAGAAGAGGCCGATTTGTTAAATGTAGCTTTGTTCGGTTGTGCTGCAAAGCAATGGAAAGAAGTAAATCCTCAACATGCATTGGATGGTAAAAACATGAGAGATTTTGCCAGCATTAATGGCTTGCTGTTTTATCAAATCTCGAATCCTTGAACTCTGAATTGATAAAAAGTGGAGTTGATAAAAGAATTAGATTCAATAACATGCATAGAATTTCACGGCAACAATTAGAAATACTCGGCAAAACTGATTTTATTTAAAACAATAAAAAAACAATCAGAATCAACATACATAGATAAGAAAAAGGATTAAGAATAAAATATTACAATCAAAAAATTCCCCTTTGAGCAAGTAAAAGAAAAGAAGATTATTTTAGATGAAAAAAGGAGTACTACTCGTCAATCTCGGTTCCCCAGAAAGCCCTGAACCGAAAGACGTAAAAAAATATTTAGGCGAATTTTTAATGGATGAACGTGTCATCGATGTGCCATATTGGGCACGTGCACTTTTGGTCAAAGGTATTGTTTTGAACACACGTCCCAAAGCATCTGCAAAAGCTTATAAAAAAATATGGTGGGATGAAGGTTCGCCATTGATTGTGCTTTCTGAAAGGCTTCAGAAAAAAATACAAAAAGAGACGAGTCTCCCTGTAGCTTTAGCGATGCGTTACGGAAGTATGACCATTAAAAAAGGCCTTCAGGAATTGGTGGAT
>JBBSJT010000198.1:0-1736 GCA_038257035.1 Chlamydiia bacterium | reverse complement strand
GGTATAGGGAGGATTGTGGGCAACGTCTCGTATAAAAACAGTGCGAGCCGGCGAGCGTGATTGTCCGCAGGACAATCATGCGTTGCAAGCGAGCACGGACTTTCGATTCGACACTAAGATAGCATTGTTTTTATACCTTGTTGTCAATCCGTAGCGACACAGCTGAGTGAGCACGAAAGATTTGCCATTTCGATTTTCCGCTTTCGAACTTGCTTTTAGAGTAATTCTTTATCTTTTAAAATTTCAATTTTATCCGCAACAGTGATAAAATTCTTTTTGCGGCAGAGTGGCATCCGCAACTTCATAATCTCGCTTCCTTAATTAATCTTTTAAGTTCTTATTCGCCTTTTTCCAGTCCGCAAGATTGATAAATTAAATTCGCAGCTGAGGGAAAAATCAGTTTTTATAAGTTTAAGCGGCTGAGTAAAAGTCCGCTTTAAATGGAATCTACCGTATTCTCTTTTTTACTTTTATATCGCAAAGAAGCGGATATTATAAAAGCTGGAGTTATAAAAACTCCTACTAATGTTTTAATATCTATCACTTCATAAAATCCGACAATTATGGCAATAAATAATATGGCGTTTAAAATGTAGTAACCTACCTTATTGATCTTCATTGGTGTTCATTTTATATTTTGGTCAGGAGCTATGGTTGACAACGTCTCGTATAAAAACAGTGCGAGCTGGCGAGCGTGATTGTCCGCAGGACAATCCGCTGAGCAAGCAAGCAGAAAGTTTCGATTTGAGACTGATTTAAGCATTGTTTTTATATGTTGTTGCCAGTAGTTTTTTTCCCAATTAGAATTTTGATGTCACTGTATAAATACATTCCTGCAAAGACTAAACTTCCTATTCCCATAAATACCTTTCCATTTGGGAATAAATAAAATATAGCAAAAAGTAAAAGTCCGATGCAGAAGGGATATAATAACAGGCGGGTAATTATTCTTTTAAAAGTCCATTCTTTTTCTGGCTTCTTTTCTTCAACCTCTATGTCTAAAATTTCAAAAATTTGCTCCAGTTGATTTTGCTTTTCAAATCTATAAACCATTCGAGTCACTAAAACAATTAGTGATGCAAAAATTATAATGAAAATAGCAAATGGCAAATGGTCAATTAAATCAAAGTCCGAGAGATTTTTTGGAAAGATCAAGTAAAGGAATCCGATTAACATAATCCCAATAACTGTTTTACCAATTGGATTTATTTCATCTTTTATGTTTGTTAAATGACTATTAGCATTAAACTCAAAGGTGAAAATTGGATAAAAAGTCATATTCCACATATTCTGACGCCACACTTTTATTTCATTTCGACCGATTTCTCCTTTTGCCCGAAAATCATAAGCAAGAACATTCCAAAAATGATTGAAAAAAGAATTTTCTTTCCTCACTTCAATAAGCTTTTCAACATCCTTTTTTGTCACTTCCATTGTTTCAATTAATTACTGGCAACGTTTAGTGTATGAGCAGTGGCGTGGTTCGTGACGGACAATTGCAAACAGGTGCTTACCATTGGAAAATCCGCAGGATTTTCCAAATAGGCGAGGACAAGCCATTGCTTATACACATTGTTGTAAGTAGGCTTTTCTATGTTAATGTTCCCACGAATTCAATTAGTTTAGGAATATTATCATAAATACCTCTTGATGCTAATGAAGCAGTTATCTTACCAAGCCAACTCATTATTTTTTCTTTTCTTTTTGGTGTTCCTTTTGGATTCTTTACGTCGATT
>JBBSJT010000197.1:0-1749 GCA_038257035.1 Chlamydiia bacterium | reverse complement strand
TTTAAAACTTCTGCAATTCTATCTTCGAAAATTTGCACGATATTTTTTTTCTCATCTCCAAATAAAATTTCGCATTTCTCAATAATCTGTCTCCAGTTTTTCTCCACCCGTCTACCATCAAATGGCTGAATAATACCCATTTTTCCAACGCAATGAATAAAATGATCCTTTAGGCATTTAGCTGTTAAAAATAATTCAAATTTTTTTGCAAAGAAATATCTTTTTTCAAATTCATCAGAACGAAAATAATTTATGTCTTTACTTTGGCCAAAAAGTGTTTCCAGGTGCTTATCGAGTTTCATTTTTAAACTTTCAAAATTGAGACTTATCATTTCTTCTAAAAGATGCGAGTGATCGATTTCGTTTAACAAATTGTTAAAATTTTTGGAAATAAAGATTTCCAGCCAATCGGCAATTTCATGATGTTGATTAAGGGTTGCTAATTTAAAATATTCATAACACTCATAATACTTTTGAAATTTTAACTTCCCGGTTTTTAAAAAGAGATCGAAACCCATCAGATTTTTACATTCGGAATTTGCAATCACGTCCCGTAATTTTCTACCGGTAGAAACTTCCATAATTTTTGAAATTAAATCTATCTCTTCAAAATCAGGGGCTAGGATTTTATCTTTTAATATATGGGCAAGTTTTATAATTCTTTCATCATTATTACTAAAGGGACTTAAATTTTTGATGAGCATTTCAAAAAATAGAGGCTCGAGCGCAATCAGATCCTGAAAGGTGGGATTTTTAAGCATCTTATTTTGAGTTTTATAGTTGGCTTTTTTAAATTGCTCAAAAAATCGCCAAATGGACAATTGTTGTTTTGAAAAAAGAGAAGCATCTAATTTTTTCTTAAAAGTCTTTTCCCAATATTTATATGCCTTTTTAAGATGTGGAAATTTAAGCAATTGCAATTGTTCATCGTCAAGATAAGGAAAAATGCAGGCAATATCCTTAGCGGCAATTTCCTCTGTTACATCGCTTACAAGAGACAGTCGACTGCAATTTAATTCAAGATTTGTGTTGAAGGATGTAATCGAGTAATTTTTACGCCATTGTCTGTAATAAAATAAACTAAGACGAATAAAAATTGTTGTAATCATGGCAACAGCAGTTGTTATGCCTAAAATCATTGGCGCATCAGAATGTTTTACGGGGGGATCAAAATAGTCTAGCTTATTACAAGGGACTTTAAGCTCAACTTCCACTTCCTTTTTTAGAACAGAATCATAAAGAGTATACTTTCTTCCACACCAATTTATTTTACGATGAAATTGATCATTTAAGGCACTCGTTCCAAAAATTCCAAAGAAAACAAAAGTTATTGCTGTAACTGTAAATAGGGTTGAAATATTCATTAAATGCCTTCCAAAAGGGGCATCTGCTGTAAAATAATAGACCGGTTCAAATTTTTTTGTGGCTAAGGTTTTGTTTACAGCATCTCTTGATAAAAAATTTATCGAATTTTCCATTGAATGATTCTTGTAAAAATCAGGTTTAAAATCTGAAATCGGCGTATAATAAAGCCTCTTGTAAGAACTGCTAGAAGGATTTTCAATAGGATACAATTGCATTTTCTAATAAACCTTAATATATATATATACACTTTCTACTTCACAATGAAAAAAAAAGTGAACCCCACAATCTATAACATTTTCGATTTTTTTTACCAGTGAGGCAGTGAGAAAGACATGAGATCAGTGAGAGGTTTTGAAATTCCTGACCTCTCACTGATCTCATGTC
>JBBSJT010000196.1:0-1795 GCA_038257035.1 Chlamydiia bacterium | reverse complement strand
GGCTATTTTGATGGCCTCTTGGGGAAGTTTGTTTTCGAGCTGCTTATTGATGATATAGGCAAAAGCATTTCCCCTGTTTGGTAAGTTTCCATTGCACCAGCTGCTTTCTGTGTAATGAGCTACTTCAACAGCTTTATCTATCTCTCCGATATCTGCAAATTTTCTTGATACTCTTTGAAGGTCTTGAGCTTGCTCAACAACATCAGGACAACAAATATTTTTTAATTTTTCAAATTCTTGTTGAATCAAATCCTTTGGAATAGAATTAATTGGGGATTCTTTTTCATTCTCTTGAATGTATTGTGAACTGCTTTGTACGTTTACTTCTCTTAATGGCTCCATATTACCCCTATAAAACTTTTTTAAAATTATCTATTAATAAAGGTTTGAAATCCAAATGTCAAATAATAAAAAGATCGATAAAGCAAAAAAAACAAATTTCAGCACTGTAAATTAGCTAAATACTTGTGCTACTGGAAAGTGAAAATTATTTAATAATTATTTGGGGTCAGGCTTTACAGAATTACAGTTTCCGTATGTATTAATATAATCATTTCAGAGAAACTGTCATTCTGTCAATCCAGACCCCAATCTCTCATAGCTTTTTCGTTTTTTTTGGGCTTAAAAAAAGGTCTGTGGGGTCTGGATTGACAATATGACAGTTTCTGTTCTTGAAGATATAAATCTTAGTGGAAACTGTAATATTGTAAAGCCTGACCCCATAGAATTTTTACCCATTAGGGTTTCAATGATGAGCAGTTTAACTTTTTGTGAGTGAATTTCGGTCGAATACAATTTTCGTTAGTTGAATCAATATTGCATTTTCTTCACTTTCTTCCATTTTCTCTGATTTATCGATTTGTTCCATCAATTTCCACAAGAGATTTTTTTCGATTACATTTTTAGGTATTTTAAAAGCATAACTCAATTTTGCAATTTTATCGTAAATTTCAAGTTTTGCCAACTGTCCCACAATTTTCTCTCCATAGCCTGGACTTTCAGATTCAAAATAGATAACATCTATTTTTCTCTTAATCTCGCGATCTGAAAAACCTTTATTTTCTTCACGAATTGCAATACTTTGGATTATACGATTTCGTATATTGTCTTGAGATATTTTATTAATCATGAGATCTACTTGATCAGGTAAGTGATGCTTTGAAAAAACGTAAGCGACTTTTTCAAAACCAATATCTTCATACATCCCCGTAGGCATCGAATTGGCTATTTTGATGGCCTCTTCAGTTCGTTTATTTTCGAGATGTTTATTAACGATATAGTCAAAGGCATTTCCCCTGTTTGGTAATTGTCCATAACAAAAGCTACTTCTTGTAAAACTGGCAACTTCAAGGGCTTTATCAAATTTTCCGATATCTGCAAATCGTCTGGACACTCCTTCGAGGTTATGAGCTTGCGCGACCACGTCAGGACACATAAGATTTTTTAGTCTTAAAAATTCATTTTGGAGGCTCAAAGGTGTAAGATAAACATTCCATCTTTTACTGACCCTAATTGAGGAATTAAAATTATTAACACTCAAAAAAATAATTTGAATCAATTCCGCAGGAACAGAATCAATCGATGTTTCTTCTTTGTTTTTTTGGACTATTTGAAGATTGTTTTGTATTACTTGTCTTAATGGTTCCATGTGGCCTCTTTCAATAGTGTTAAAAAAAATTGTCTATTGATAAAGGTTTGAATCAAAGATGTCAAATGATAACAGCAAAAAAAAAACTTTCTACACCAAACTGAAAACATATCATAAAATCTATTACTATAGCCTATACGATTTTTT
>JBBSJT010000195.1:0-1826 GCA_038257035.1 Chlamydiia bacterium | reverse complement strand
CTACCCAGACATCTATCGAGAAATTTGAAAAACCCGCTCCAAGAGGAGCAATCAAATTAATTGATGCTGATAATTTAGACGAATTGATCAATTTGCTCCACAATGAAGCGAAAGTGATCTAACAAGAGACAAGTTAATCTCAAGTCTTATAAAAAATCATAAATAAAATAAAACCTCACAGGTTTTAAATACAGAAATAAAAAAAATATAAAGATGTCAGTATTAGTATATACAGAATCAGAAGAAGGAAAATTCAAAAAAGCGTCTTTGGAAGTTGCTTCTTACGCCAAAGAAGTCGCTCAACTACTTCAAACCACAGTTACCGCAGTCACTTTTAATACCAATGATGCTTCGGAATTAAAAAATTACGGGGTAGACAAAGTATTGAATATAACCAATGATAAATTGGAAAATTTCAATGCAGAGGCCTACGCCGATGTTTTAAAACAGGCTGCTGAAAAGGAAGGGTCTAAGGTTGTAATCTTAAGTCAATCGGCTAACAGTAAATATTTAGCACCGCTTCTGGCTGTTCATTTAAATGCCGGGTATGCTTCCAATGTTGTGAACTTGCCAGAAAGCGTTGATCCTTTTACAGTGAAACGAACAGCTTTTACCAATAAAGCCTTTAGTCATACAAAAATTGATTCCGATGTTAAAATTATCGGTTTATCAAATAATTCCTTCGGATTAAGAGAAAATCAAGGCAATGCAACTACTGAAGAATTTAGTCCGACTTTATCTGAAGCAGATTTTTCAGTAAAAGTCATCAATGTTGATAAAGCAAAAGATAAGGTCACCATAGCCGATGCCGATATTGTGGTTTCAGGCGGTCGTGGTCTTAAAGGCCCGGAAAACTGGGGAATGATTGAAGATCTTGCCGATACATTAGGAGCGGCTTTGGCCTGTTCTAAACCGGTGAGTGACATGGGTTGGAGACCTCACAGTGAACACGTGGGACAAACCGGAAAACCGGTAGCTTCAAATTTGTATATCGCCATAGGTATTTCAGGTGCAATCCAGCATTTGGCCGGGGTAAATGCCTCAAAGGTGAAAGTTGTGATCAATAATGACCCCGAAGCTCCTTTTTTCAAGGCTGCAGACTACGGTGTTGTAGGCGATGCCTTTGAAATTGTTCCAAAATTAACGGAAAAACTAAAAGAATTTAAAGCTAAAAACGCATAATTTTTTTAACTTGCAAGTCTTTACAGGGCTGTCTGAATTTGGTAAAAATATTTTTATCCGGACAAGCCCTTTTAATTTATTGATATATGAGTTTAGTACGCCTTACTATTAAAGGAATATCTTATAGTCAAACACAAAATGGCGCCTATGCACTCATTCTAAGTGAGATGGATGGTGAAAGAAAATTGCCTATTGTAATTGGTGCTTTTGAAGCCCAATCCATTGCTATTGCTCTGGAAAAGGAAATTAAACCCCCACGGCCATTGACCCATGATCTATTCAAAAATTTTTGCGACAGGTTTGAAATTATTGTAAAACAAGTAATTATTCATAAACTGGTAGACGGGGTATTTTATTCAAGCCTTATTTGCGAAAGGGACAAAATAGAAGAAATTATAGATGCAAGAACCAGCGATGCTATAGCTTTAGCTTTGCGATTTAATGCGCCTATATTTACTTATAAAAATATTTTGGACAAAGCCGGGATATTTTTAAAAGGTGAGCCGGGTGCTGAGGAATCTTCCACCAAGGAAGATGTTGAGATTACCGATATACTTGCTGAAAACAAAGAAACCAAAGGAACCAATTATAAAAACTTATCTTTAGACGAACTTGAAACCTTACTCTCGCAAGCAGTTAAGAAT
>JBBSJT010000194.1:0-1837 GCA_038257035.1 Chlamydiia bacterium | reverse complement strand
ATCCTGCCTGATCCTGCCGCGAAGCGAAGCGGAGCGATCCTGAATATCCTGAAAAAAATCAAAAAATGTATAGATTGTAATGATCTAAATTTTCATTTTGAAGTAGAACCAGTATATACTGGTGATACCTGAAAGTAAAAAACTATGCCTGTCTCACTTTAGATTATATTATTGATTTGTTTTTCAGATTGCAAATAGGTCTCCAAATTGATTGATGGCAAATTATGGCCTTGTGCAACCCCCTTCATGCGTGATTGGCTTATCCCAAGTTTGATTTGATTTTTCCATTTAAATAAAAGATTGTCTATACTGATTCCATTCGTTATCAAGTATATTTTTTTAGTTTTTTTAACACGAGAGGTCACAAAGAAGAAGAGAGAGGTGGGAAGAAATATTAGTAATTATAAAATTGCTATTAAAACATAATTTTAAGAATTTCCTTACGCCTTCTCCAACTCACTTTTGCTACTAGTGAGCTCTCTCTTGTTAAAAAAATCTGATTGCAAAAGAGGGGCAATATATGAAAGTTGTGGTCATAGGGGCGGGTATAAGCGGATTGGCGCTTGGATATTATTTGAGAAAAAAATATGGGGACACGATCGATTTAAAAATCATTGAGAAAAATTCAATTGCCGGTGGGTATATTAAAACAATTGAAAAGGAAGGTTTTTTATTTGAACTTGGACCAAGAAGTTGTCGCACAAAGGGTGCTGGCATTTACACGTTGAAACTTATTGAAGATCTAAAACTTGAATCTGAGGTTATAACCGAGGATCCAATTGCAAAGAATCGGTATGTGTACGTGAATAAAAAACTTGTAAAATTACCGAATGGCATTTTTTCACTTTTTAAATCACCTTTAACAAAAGGTATTTTCAAAGCTTTATTGAGAGACTGTTTTAAAAATAGTAAACCTCTAAAAGAAGATGAGTCGATTCATGAATTTATTGTACGTAAGTTTGGTTTAAATATTGCATGCTTGTTATTTGATCCTTTAACTTCAGGAATTTACGCAGGGAACACTCAGAAACTTTCATTAAAATCTTGCTTTCCAAGTCTTTATGAATGGGAAAATAAATATGGATCTCTATTAAGAGGCATGTTGTTTTCTTCAAGTAAGAAGGAACTTTTAAGCCCCTTTGTTTGTAAAATGATGAAAAAAAGCCTGATTTCCTTTAAAGGTGGAATGCAAACTTTAACATCAGCACTTGAAAAAAGTCTTCAAGACCATATTTTATATGCAACAAAGATCAAAAAATTAGAATGTTTAGAAAATTTTGGCAAAATTTATTTGGAAGATGGATCAATTGTTAAAGCTGATGTTATTTTTTCAACAGTTTCACATCAAGCGTTAAGCTCCATGATAGAAGAATCTGAATTAAAAAAAATCTTAAATCAATTCCATTCGACAACTGTTGCTGTTGTCTCTTTAGGGTTTAAGAAAAAAATTCTTGGAATTCAAGGTTTTGGTTATTTAATACCCTCAAAGGAAAATGAAGAAATTTTGGGGGTCGTTTTTGATTCTTTAGTTTTTACTGAACAAAATAAATTTGCTGAAGAAACAAGATTGACTGTGATGATAGGGGGGGAGCATAGACAAGACTTTGATCGCTTTTCAAACTCTGATTTTTTAGACTTGGCAAGACATGCACTTTGCAAACACTTGAATATCAATGACGAACCCTTTGTTTCTCATGTTGAAATCCTTAAAAATTGTATTCCTCAATATCTTGTCGGTCATACAGAAAAATTATCTCGTATTCAAGACGTAACTCCCTCTTGCCTTAAATTATTAGGTTCGTCATTCTATGGTGTTTCTGTAAATGATTGTATTTTT
>JBBSJT010000193.1:0-1879 GCA_038257035.1 Chlamydiia bacterium | reverse complement strand
TAGCAGTGTTGTGTGCTAAAAATTCGGCAATATTTTGTCTGCAGCGAAATTGCTCTTGCATGGCTTGATCTTGCTTTTGGACAAGAGCCGCAGCAAACTGCTCTTTTGTTAAAGATTGCGAAGGTCCAGATGAAGAAAAAGCTACTTTTTTTTCTTCTACTGATTTGCGAATCGGCTGGTATTGGGGCCCCTCTAATTTTTCTAGAAATTTTTTCGCCAATGTCTGCGTAATGAAATTTAATTTAACTGAAGGATGACCTTGAGCTATATTGGGCGGATAGGTGTTAAGATCAATACCACTGTGTAGGCGCGTGGCAAGACCACTTTGTAATAGAAAATCTTGAAAGGAGTTTAACGCTTCCAATTGCGTTGTCTGAGCATCTACTATTTCTTCTTCACCAAATTTGTATGCTTCATAAAGATGCTGAATTGCTTTCGCATCGCTGAATATGGCGTTGAGCGTATCATCGATAGCATTTTCAGCGGATTTTAATTTTTTAGCGTCAGAGGAGTCAAAAGCACAGATATGAAATAAAAATTGGTTTTTATCGGGAGATAATAACTGTACTAGATAGTCATTAAAAACAGCTGTTTTATGCTTTAAAAGTTCTTCAAAAGAAATATTTCTCAACGTAGCGGGATTGGAAGAGTCAAACTCAACTCCTTTTTCTTCTAATTGCATTCTTAAGTCATCAAAACGTAGCTCTATAACAGTTGCTTGGTCAATCTTTGTATTTTCTAGATAACCCTTAACAAAACTTTCAATCACCGCTTTGGGAGGAAGCTCTTTGCATAATTGACGCATTACTTCGTGAGTTAATTCTTCTACTATTTTAGGGCTCAAGCCATTGTCGAGAAAAGTGTCTTTAAGGTTGGATGCCATATCATTATAAATAGTACCTAACGGCATCATGTTTCCATGAGCAATAGCAGTTTGTATCCAATACTGAGCCAAAAAACTATCAGTTTTAGACATTGAAGCTTCTGGAAATAGTTGCGACTTGATAAACCTTTTAGTAGCACCTTTAGCTGCGTTTTTTTGATCTTTGGAGGATATAGCTCCCTCTTTTTTTGATAATTCAAAGTTTACATGCGAAGCCAACGATTTTAGTTCTTTTTGTTTCGAGAAATATTCATCAATATTTTCCCTAATAATTTCTTTAGAATCATTTTTATGAGAAATGAGTTGTTTCGAACCGCGGTTTACTCCGGCTTGTTGCGCTAATTGTAGGAGGTCAATTCTCTTAAGCAAAAAATGATCTTTTAATGCATTGACCTTATAGTTTATAAATTTTTCTACTATTTGGTTATACAATCTTCTAAAAAATCCCGCCGTTTTATCGTAAGAAGCATCTTGTCCAGAACAATTTTGAAACTCATTTTTTATTAACTGATTTATGTCTTGATGAAATTCGGTGGAGTTTAGATTAGCTTTACTAAATATATCTTCCAGTTCTTTGGAGCGATTTTGTAATATTTGTTTTGCTAAACTGGATGATGAGCTTATTAAAAATTTAAAATAATTTGGTTTGGAAGAGGCAGGAGTCGTCAAAGCGCTTAGGGCTGCAATTTCTGTACGGCTTTCAGTATTGCTTTTCATTTTTTCTGATGTATTAGAAGAAGCACTTTCGCTTACTCTTTCTGTATGTACTGAAGGTATATTCATATATTTTTATGCACTTTCTACAAACGAGCCAGTTTTGTATTTTTTTTCTGAATTTTTTTAAATTATCAGTAATCGACAAGCTGAAATAAAGGAATAAGTATAAAGATTATTTATCTCTTTTTGCTCCCATTTTATTTTTATATAAGAGGACAGAAAACTTAAGGCTTTTATTTAGCGTGTAGCTAACTTGTATATAAGTACTTTTAATCAATT
>JBBSJT010000192.1:0-1882 GCA_038257035.1 Chlamydiia bacterium | reverse complement strand
TCTTTAAACTCTTTAAGAGTTCCTACTTCAGAAATTTCTTCCAAAAGCTCCTCTTCAAAAACAAAGGAATATGCATCAAAAACTTCTTGTACCATCTAAATTATTTCTAAAGTTTAAAAATAATATTAATTAATTAATATATCTCGTATAATATAAAGTGAGTGATTTTATAATAAGCTACGAGCAATTTCTTTAAATTAAAACAAAAAAAGGTGATGTTTTACCATCACCTTTTACTTCAACAAAATATCACTATTAATTTTTTAAGACCATCACGGCTTTCGCATTTACAAATTCATGAAGTCCGAAACCACCATGTTCTCTACCATATCCAGAATTCTTAACTCCTCCAAACGGCATATTTGGCTGTGCCAATCCAAATGAATTAATAAATATCATCCCAGTATCAAAATGTTTACTTGCTAATTCTATTGCCTTCTTCTCGTCTTTAGAAAATATACCCCCTCCAAGTCCAAATCTACTGTCGTTAGCAATTCGCATTGCGTCTTCATCGTCCTTAGCGTGGATCAAAGAAGCAACAGGACCAAAAAGTTCATCGTCATAAGCAGGTTGGCCAGGTTTTACATTTCCTAATACGGTAGCAGGATAATAGTATCCTTTTCCTTCTGGCATTTTTCCTCCACAAAGAATTTTGGCACCTTTCTCCACACTTTTTGTTACCTGATCATGTAATTTTTCGCGTAGATCCTTTCTGGCCATTGGCCCTATATCGCTATCTTCTTTGGTTGGATCTCCCGCTTTTATAGCATCCATAGCAGAAACAAATCCTTTTTTAAATTCTTCAAAAACCTCGTCAACTACAATAAAACGTTTTGCTGCTACACAAGTTTCACCATTATTATATAACCTACCTTCTACACATTTTTCTACTGCAAGCTTAATATCTGCATCTTTTAAAACTAAATAAGCATCATTTGAACCTAATTCCAAGACTGTTTTCTTTAAGTTTTTTCCAGCTTTTTCCCCAATTATTTTTCCAGCTTCAGGGCTTCCGGTTAAAGTAACGCCTCTAATTAAGTCATGCTCTATAATTTTATCTGATTGATCATGGGATATTCTTAAAACAGTAAAAAGGTTTTCTGGTAAACCCCCATCTTTATAGATCTTTTCTAATAATAACGCAGATCCCGTTACATTCTCAGCATGTTTTAACAAAACTCCGTTCCCCGCCATTAAGTTGGCTATAGAATATCTTATAACTTGATAAGTTGGAAAATTCCATGGCTGGATCCCATAAATAACTCCCATTGGCGAATAGGCTACAAAACCTTTACCACCATTTGGTAATTCCCTTTCTTCAGTTTTTAAATTTTTGGGACCGTTTGCAGCAGTCCAATCACAAATTCCAATACATAGTTCTATCTCATCATGACCTTGAGAAATTAACTTTCCCATTTCCTGAGTCATTAGTTTGGATAGTTCTTCTTTATGTTTATCTAAACTTTTTCCGATATTCTTTATAACCTTTGCTCTTTCTTCGGCAGGTTTTAATCCCCAACTTTTAAAAGCTTCATGACAATTTTTAACTGCCTTTTCTGCTTCTACATTTGTCATTAATGGATAAGACTTTATTTTTTCTCCGGTTGCTGGATTTATGGTTTCTAGTTCTTTATTTTTTGATTCGCTCATAATAATTACTTTTAAATGATTTAATTAAAAATAAACAATCAAAAAATAGCTGGTCTTAACTGCACGTTAAACCTTTATTTTTCAACTGATTTTTAATAGGTATTTAACAATTGATCAATCTTTATATAAATAGATTCGATTAAGAAAAAATGAGGAATTTTTAAAAATCTTGATTATGTAAAATAAAAAAGCAATGCATTCGCATCGCTTTTTGTTGTGGTCGGGACGACAG
>JBBSJT010000191.1:0-1953 GCA_038257035.1 Chlamydiia bacterium | reverse complement strand
TAATCATTAAGCATACCATCGAAACAACAACCTCACCTGTTGCTATCTGGGAGGTTTGGCAGGATGTTACCAACTGGAATACATGGGATCATAATATAGAATACAGCACACTTGATGGACCATTTAAAGTTGGAACCACAGGAACCTTGAAACCAAAGGCAGGCCCATTAGTACACACAACTCTTACCACTATTGAGCCTAAAAAATCATTTGTTTGCGAAGCAAAACTCCCCCTTGCTTCTATCAAAACCTCTCATTTCTTATCAGAATCAAATGGAAAAACTGAAGTTACCCATCAAATTGAAATGAGCGGGCCTTTGGCATTTTTCTTCGCTTTCGTAATAGGTCGCAATATGAAAAAAAACTTGCCCCAAGAAATGGAGTCTTTGATTAAAAAAGCTACAGATTTACAATTGAAATAGGTGATAAAATGCGTTATTGGATTGGAGTTGCAAGTAAAGAACATGTTTTAACAGGTGTTCAAGGTGGCTTTGCTCAAGTGTGCCACGGCAAGGCAGGCCCATTAAGACAAATGTCACCAAATGACTGGATTATTTATTACTCACCAACTGTAAAATTTGGTCAAAAATCCCCATGCCAATCCTTTACTGCCATCGGACAAATTGAACAGGGCGATCCCTACCCTTTTCAAATGTGCGAAGGATTTATTCCTTTTAGAAGAAATGTAAGCTTTTTCCCATGCCAAGAAACATCCATATCCCCACTCATTGAAAAATTAACTTTCATCCAAGATAAAAAAAAATGGGGATTCCATTCAGCAGAGGCTGCTTTTCTATCTCCGAACCCGATTTTAAAATAATCGCCTCTTTAATGCTAAATGAGCCAAATAATGAATGAAATAAAAAACTTAAATCAAACAAAGTTTGATGCAATTAAGGCTTTAAACCTGCCTCTTGGACAATATGCCATCGCAAGCAGCGGTGCCCTTGGCATTAGAAATTTAAGAATCATCAACGATATCGACATTATCGTCACGCCTAAACTTTGGGACACCCTTGCAAAACAATATGGAGTCACCACAAAAGATGGTTTCAGCACCATTATTTTTCCTGATGGAATTGTCGAAGCTATTTACAACAACTCATTTTATGAAGACGAAAACGCCCACTCAATAAAAACCCGTATTGCCAATGCCGACATCATCGATGGACTCCCTTTTGAAACACTCGCGGATGTCATTTACTTTAAACAAAAAATGGGCCGAGAAAAAGATTTGAGTGACATCCAATTAATCAAAACCTACCAAAAACAACACCCAACAGAATAACCTTATGAAAAAACTAATCTTATTATTACTAACAGCAGCATCCCTTTCTGCCACTCCACAAACCGTTGTTTTCGATTTTGGCGGCGTGATGACAGGTGAGCAGAACAAAGAAGCTGTTATCAGCTTTTTGCGAGAATCCCTAAACCTCACCTCAGCTGAATTTGAAAAAGCCAATTTAGAAAAAAAACAAGCTTCAAAAGCAGGAACAACCGACCTACAATTCTGGCAGAAATTAGCCCATAAAAAAGGCATTCAACTAACTAGCGACTGGCCACATCAATTTAACTCTGTCATGAAAGACGCTATTGGTGTTAACCCTGAAATGTACGCCCTTGTAGACAAGCTTAAAGAGAATCAAATCCCCGTTGGATTACTTTCAAATATCGACGACCGATTATCAAAAATTCTTCGTGAATTTGGCCTCTATGAACCCTTCAACCCATGCTTGCTTTCCTGCGAAATTGGTGTCGAAAAACCGGATCCAAAAGCTTACCAAATCCTCATTGACCATCTTTCTCTTAATCCTTCCGAAATCATCTTCATCGATGATCGCACAGAAAACATCGAAGAAGCTAAGAGAATGGGCCTCGATGCAATTTTATTCCAATCGCACGATCAAATTCAAAAAGAGCTACAATCTCGACTTACAATGCTAACTTCTCCCC
>JBBSJT010000190.1:0-1955 GCA_038257035.1 Chlamydiia bacterium | reverse complement strand
GCTTGTTTTCCGCTAATTTTTTGACAATATAGCTATATTATCTCAAAATTTATCAAAAAACAAGCTCAAAAAATTCTAATTTTTTTAAGCAAAGAAAATTTTGAAAGAGGTCTCACTCTTCATTTAACCGCATCGGCATCAAAATAAATAAAGGCGTAATCAATTGAGGATCGCTAATATTTTCTTGATGCTCGGTAATAAACCCGGGATTATAAGCATCCGTGATTCCCATTGTTACGGTTTCGTTTTTGCAATGGCGTAAAATATCTAAAAAGAAATTGGGGTTAAAGGCAATTTCCAGTTTTTGGCCCGAATAGTTCACCGGCATACTCACTTTACCCTCGCCGATATCCATTGTATTTGCCGTAAGCTTTAGCTCTCCGTCAGAGAATGTAAAACGAACCGAGTGGTTGGAGTCGATGGTAAATAAGGCTATTTGACGAAGAAGTGACATGAGTTCTTCTCTGTGAAGAAGTAAAAGATGTTCAACTTTTTGCGGAATTACACGATGAATGTCCGGAAAATCACCGGAAAGCAATTTAGTTACAACCATGGTGTTTGAAGCCTCAATAGCAATTTTGTCCTGCATTAAAAAGACAGTAGCTTCGCCCTCGTCAGCCAAATTTTTAGAAATTTCTTCAACGGCCTTTAGAGGAATAATGTAGTTACCTGAAAAAGAGGCTTCAAGACCAATTTCAAGATGCGCTTTTGCAAGGCGTTTTCCGTCAGTGCCAACAAATGTAGCAACACCATTTGCAATTTGCATGCAAACGCCTGTTAGCACGTAACGGTTGTCTTCCCTTGAAACGGCAAAGGCTGTGCGGTAAAGCATGTCTTTAAGATCAGCTTGGGCTACTTTAAACTGGGTGGCATCGGCAACATTTGGAAGAGAAGGATACTCCCCTTTCTTCATTCCATTTAATTTAAATCTAGAAGAATCTGCAACAATTTCCGTCATTTCGCGATCATCTGATGAGACCTGAACATTCACTGCTGTCAATTCCTTGACAAGCTGAGCAAAACGTCTTGCAGGTAGTGTTGTAGCGCCTTCTTCCAAAATTTTAGCTTCAGTAAAGCAACGGACGCCGACAGTAAGATCTGTTGCTGTGATCACAAGTTCATCGTTTGCAGCTTCAATCAGAAAATTAGATAAAATAGGGATTGTTGCCTTTTGCTGTGGGGCTACCACATTTTGGCATTTATTGATTAGATAGTTTAGTTCTTGTGTTGAGATTACAAATTTCATGCCGGTCTCTCCTTGATTAAATAAGTCTATTAAGATAAGCAGTAATTTATCGGTTGTCAAGATGTTTCCTGTTATAGTATACTTTTTTGTATGAAAGATAAACCACAAGAACTCGTTTCCAACAGAAAAGCCTCATTCAACTACGAAATCCTCGAAACATTCGAGGCAGGGATTGTGCTTGTAGGAACGGAAATTAAATCTTTACGCGACAATGGCGGCAACTTACAAGATGCCTTTCTAAAAATCATGGATCAGGAAATTTGGATTGTCGGCTGCCATATCTCCCCTTATAAATATGGAAATATTTATAATCACGAAGAGCGTCGCGACCGTAAACTGCTCATGCATAAGCGTGAAATCAAAACTTTAAAAGTCGCTACCCAGGAAAAAGGTCTTGCACTGATTCCTCTCTCCTTCTACCTTGTTAAAGGCCGCGTTAAAGTGCGTATTGCAATTGCCAAGGGTAAAAAACTCGGAGACAAACGCGAGACTGAAAAAAAACGGGACGATGTGAAGCGCATGGCTCAAGCCATGAAAAACCACAACTAACATGTTAAAACTTAAGATTTTGTCCATTGGAAAAACTAAGGAAGATTGGCTTGACATGGCCCTTGATGAATATATCAAGCGCCTAAAACCTACCATGTCCATAGAATTTTGTCTTGTAAAAACAGATGAACAACTTCTTAATTTAACTGAAAAAGAACCT
>JBBSJT010000189.1:0-1980 GCA_038257035.1 Chlamydiia bacterium | reverse complement strand
ATAGCTCTTACACCACGGTTTAAATGACGTCCTGCTGTTTTTGAATCTTCCCAAACATCATTTGTATTGCGCCGACATCCTGTTAAGGAGGCACAAATGAGAAGGAGGTTAAAAATTAAAAATAATTTGCCGTTTTTCATCGTAATCCTATTGTTTCTATTTTTAAAATCCCATCTTAGCACTCCTTATAAAAAAATGAAAAAGAAAAATAAAAAAACATTAGGTTGTGGTTCATACCGATATTTAAACATAGAGAACACGATAGAAAAGTAATCATAGAATGAAGGTATTATGTTGGAAGTCTCCTGTAGACCGAAGGTCTACAGAAGTCAATACACTGAATGAGCCCTTCACGGTAATCAATAACTTCAGAACTCCCAAATCTCATTTCCTGATTTTATTAATAATTGTAAGGCAGGCAACAACTAACAACTCTTACAGCTTTCTCGTGCTCTCGGTATTAAAAAAAAAGCAAAGATTAACCGGAGAAAGGCTCAAAACTTGGGAAATGTTTTTCGGCTGCACCTTGGCTGATTTTAACGGACTTTGATTGATTTAGATTCATCAAATAAAGCTGCCCTCCATTGCTCCCTGTGCTATTGTAAATGATATGTAAGTTGTTTGGTGCAAACGTCGGATTTTCTTTATTGATTGCACCATCAGTGACTTGAAATTCCTGTCTTTTTTCAAAATCATAGACGAAGATCTGCCGATATCCTTTTACCATGGAGCAGTAAGCTAATTTTAAACCATCGGAGGACCAAACGGGGGCTGAATTTTCTCTGTTTTGTTTACTAATAAGTTCTGTTTTAATGGCTTTGGCAGTCGCTCCCTTTGCAGGAATATTCATCACATAAACTTTTGGAGATCCATCTTTATTTGAAACAAAGGCAATTTTTTTTCCATCTGGACTAAACGTCGGAGAGCCTTGCGTGGCATGTTTCAAAGCAAAAATTTGTTGCGGTTTTTCAGTGGATCCTGTTTCCGGGTTAAATGATTGTAAGAATAAGTCGGGATTTCCTGTGTAATCACTTATGAACGCTACTTGATCACGATTTCGTGTAATTGCCGGCATCAGTTGATTGCCTTTAAAATCATTAAGCCTCATGGCTTTACCATCTTTTAAAGAAGCTACATAAATCTTTGATTGGCCAGTAAGATAAGAAACGAACATAAAGTTTCCCGGTGTGCAATCCTTTTTTGCAGGAATGTATATTGGTGTGATGCAATAACCAGCATCCTTGGTTACACGTCTTGCATTGTGCCCATCATAATCAGCTTCCCATACGCTTGATAAATCTTTTCCATCAACGCTTTTTTCTTTGGCAACGTATAAAAATTTTAAAGATGCAATTCCATTTTGATTGAAAAAGACTTGGATAATTTTATCTGACACTAAATGAATTTTTCTTCGATCCGTATTTATATTACCTACCAAATCGATTCCATCAATGGTTTTGGCGCTATTTGCAGTAACAGAAGCAAAACGCACTTCAAGTTTTTTATCCTTTACTCTTACTTTAATAACATAATCAATGCCTTGATTCTTCCAATCGGGAAGTCGACCTAAATCCTCAAAAGACGATCCTTTTAAAATTGCATCGGTTTTGTTTGTTGCTTTAACAATTTCGGTAAGGCCATTATGATTTAAATCAAATTCAAAAACGCTTTTCAGCTTTTGTAGATAACTTGCATCGAAACCTGAATTTTCTGCACTCCATGATAGATACACAGGAGCCATTGTTTTTTCAGAATCCAAGCAAACAATGATTTGCTCCTGATCTTCATTTACAGCAGAATAGAGGGGTGCTGCCATCGCTAACACCATCATCAACACATTAAACATCTTCATTTTTTTTCCTATCATTACTAAAAGCCTTATATAATGTTTCAGCTCAATCGTACAAATAATCTTTTCTTTAATTCAAAGACGATTGAGCAAAAACTTCAGCAAGTTATTTATATCTTACTTTTCGATTT
>JBBSJT010000188.1:0-2072 GCA_038257035.1 Chlamydiia bacterium | reverse complement strand
GAAGACGATTTTTCAGGGCAAAGCCCTGGCTTATAATAGCCTAGGGCAACGCCAATTAGGTATCAGTGCGTTACGATCGCAGGCTGAAGGCCTGCTTTATAATTTATTTTTAGCTTAATGCGTATGCGCTAAAGCGGCAGGATAATATGAACCTTCAATAGGTCCTAGAGGTTGATTTTATCCTGCCGCTTTAGCGATCCTGCCGCGAAGCGAAGCGAAGCGATCCTGCATATCCTGTAAAAAATCGTATAGGTTATAGTGATTGATTTTATGATTTCTTTTGTAGGATGTATCCCTATGCTAGTTTTTGTGTGCTAGGGCATTGAGGAGAATGTGGTAGCCTTTGATGAAGCGGGTGCGGAAAAGTTTCTCATCGGAAAAAAAACTCGATGAAACCCTCTCTGTATATAGATCAAATGGGTCTTCAGCACTTTGTTTTGCAATCCTATGATGCTCAACAATAGCTTCTGCAAGATTTGCTAATAGAATATCATCTTCTGATTTTTGTTTCATTTTTATCACCTTAATTTTAATTTTTAATTTATTTAATTTCGATTAAATTGTTAAGGTTTTTTGATCGATAAATTTCAGGTACTTCGGTTGCCGTGATAAAAACCTGATCAAAATTTTCTAATTGAGTCAAAAGTTTCTCTTTTCGCCCATCATCGAGGCTGATGCCAAAATCATCGATCAACATCAGAGGCGCGGCCTCAGATCTTGTCTTTAAACGAAACCATTCAGAAAGGCGAAGAGAAGAGACCAAACAACGTTTTTGTCCCTCGCTTGCAAAATGCCTAGCTTCCTTACTATTTAAAAAGATATTGAGATCATCTTTATGGGGTCCTGTTAGTGTCAGGCCAAAATCCATTTCGCGCGATCTATTTTTTTTGAACTGCCCAACAAAAAAATCTCTAATGACATTCAAATCTAAAAGTTCTCCGCTGTTTGTTTTATAATTAAAATTTAAGATTTCATTTGTGCCGGCCAAAGCTTGATGCAAAGGTGTGCTTAAAATCTCAAGTTCTTTGACCAAAATGTGACGCTGAGAAGTAATGTAGGCGGCAGCTTTCGCCATTTCAAGTTCAAAAATTTCAATGGATGCCATTTTTTTAGTGCGAAGCAAACAATTTCTTTGCTTCATGGCATGTGTATAACGGGTTAGATAATGGATGTACAAAGGATCAACTTGTGCTATTTGTAAATCAAAAAAATGGCGTCTGATGGAAGGCGCCCCCTTGACAAGCTCCACATCATCAGGTGTTAATAGAACACCTTGCAAGATACCAAGTAAATTTGTGGCACTTTGCAATTTTGTGCTATTATAAATAATTTTACGCATCTTTTGATCATAAGAAACTTTTAAGCTCTGAGAAACGCCATGTTTTTCAAATTGAGCTTCGATATAAAAGTAGGTTTCATCTGCAGCAATTAAATCTTGGGATTTTTCGGTTCGAAAGGATCTGCCTGCAATTAGGTAATAAATAGCTTCTAAGAGACTTGTTTTTCCGGTTGCGTTTTCCCCATAGATCACATTGATTTCCGGGGTAAAAGTAAAAAGTTTTTCTTTATAGACGCGAAAGTTTTTTAGATAAATAGACTTTAAATGCACGGAAGACCTTTTTCGAAATTCCATTAGCTTATTAAAATTGCCTTTTTCGGCTTGTTTTCCGCTAATTTTTTGACAATATAGCTATATTATCTCAAAATTTATCAAAAAACAAGCTCAAAAAATTCTAACTTTATTAAGCAAAGCAAATTTCAAAAAGGGCTAATCACTCTTCATTTAACCGCATTGGCATCAAAATAAATAAAGGCGTAATCACTTGAGGATCGCTAATATTTTCTTGATGTTCGGTAATAAACCCGGGATTATAAGCATCTGTGATTCCCATTGTTACGGTTTCGTTTTTGCAATGGCGTAAAATATCTAAAAAGAAATTAGGGTTAAATGCAATTTCCAGTTTTTGGCCCGAATAGTTCACCGGCATACTCACTTTACCCTCGCCGATATCCATTGTATTTGCCGTAAGCTTTAGCTCTCCGTCAGAGAATGTAAAACGAACCGAGTGGTT
>JBBSJT010000187.1:0-2246 GCA_038257035.1 Chlamydiia bacterium | reverse complement strand
GTAGGAACACCTGGACGTCGTGAAATTGGACATGGAAAACTTGCTGAAAGAGCACTTGCTGCAATTTTACCGGCAAAAGAGCAATTTCCTTATACAATTAGACTTGAGTCAAACATTACAGAATCTAACGGATCTTCCTCAATGGCAACCATTTGTGGTGGGTGTCTAGCAATGATGGATGCCGGGGTTCCAATTAAGCGTCCGGTTTCAGGGATTGCCATGGGACTTATTCTTGAAGGTGATCGCTATGTGATTCTTTCAGATATTCTTGGTATTGAAGATGCGCTTGGCGATATGGACTTTAAAATTGCTGGCGATCATGAAGGAATTACATCTTTCCAAATGGATATCAAAGTTGAAGGCATTACAATCGATATTATGCGTGATGCACTTGATCAAGCAAGAGCCGGCCGTATTCATATATTAGATAAAATGCTTGCCGTTTGTCCTGAATACAAAAAAGAAATGTCAGTTTATGCGCCTCGTATTGAAATGATGCAGATCAAGCCTAGTAAAATTGCACTTGTTATTGGTAAAGGTGGCGAACAAATTCGCTCCATTATCGAGCAAACAGGTGTTCAGATTGATATCAATGATGATGGACAAATCACTATTGCATCACCTAATCTGACTTCAATTGAAAAAGCAAAAGCGATCATTACAGGCATCACATCTGATGTTGAAATCGGCCGTATCTATACAGGAAAAATCACTTCAATTGTTGCTTTTGGCGCATTTGTAGAAATCTTACCAGGAAAAGAAGGTCTTTGTCATATTTCTGAATATGATAACTCTCGCATTAACAATTTGAGCGATTTTGCAAAACAAGGCGATATCATCAATGTTAAAGTGTTAGACATCAATGAGCGTGGTCAATTAAAACTTAGCCGAAAAGCAACGCTTTAATCTCTACATCAAAAAAACAGCTATTGCTTGGCTTCCTCTTTACTTCTAAAGAGGAAGCTTTTTTTTTAAGAAAGAGTCTGCAGTGCAAGTTTATTCCAAAAAAATCGTACAGTTCATTGAAGAAATAAAAAAAAACGTCAAAGAAATTTTAAAAGAAGAAGTTCGTTTAAAAGTATTTGGCAATCGTTTTTATGACAGTCAAGAAAAAGCATCTTACCCTATCATGATTGTTATTTATAACAATAAGTCAATGCTCGGATATTTTGATCCTTATTTTTATGAAATGGGCTTTATTGAACTTCTCATGCATACATCCAAAGATAAATTAAAAGATATCATCAGACATGAAATTGCCCATTACTTGGTCTACATCACTCATGGTCACAATATTCAAACACATGGCTCTGAGTTTAGAGCTTTTTGCCAAAATTTGGGGTGGGGATCTGATGTATATCTTGCAACAACATGTATCGATGATGGTGCAAGCGTAAAGTTTGAAGAAGAAAATAGCATTTTACGAAAAGTGCAAAAATTAATGGCTCTTAGCAGAAGTCAAAATCAACATGAATCTGAGCAAGCGATGATCAAATCGCAGCAATTGCTTTTAAAACATCATCTGGATGCCAAGTTTATCGAAGAGGATGTGGAAAAGATTTTTCTTAAACGCATTTTAAAGCAGAAAAAAGAAGATGCTAAAATGCGCTCCATCGCCATCATATTACAAACTTTTTTTGTAACTACTGTTTTTTCAAGAAACCAGGATTCGATTTATCTTGAAATCGTTGGGGATGCAGTCAATGTGGACATCGCTGAATATGTTGCTGGATTTTTGAATTTTGAACTCGATGGGCTTTGGAACCAAGCAAAAAAAGCACATGCATTCAAAGGTCTTGTTGCAAAGAATTCTTTCTTCTTAGGACTTGCAAAAGGCTATTGTGATAAAATTCAACTTTTAAAAAAAGAATATAACAAAGACTTTTGCAATGCATTGATGATCCTAGAGAAAAAGCTTACAGGGGCTAAAGAAATGGTCTACCCGCATTTAAGAAAGACAAAAAGAAGTCATGGCTATTGTCCTGACGCTGCAACTATTGGTAAGCAAGTGGGTAATTCATTGAGCATCCATTGCGGTATAGGATCACAAGCGTCAAGCCTTGGCAAGTTCCTGGGCTTTACAAGTTAATACACCACCCACAGTTGCAAGATAAAAGTATATACTGGTGCTACTTGAAAGTGAAAAAATTTAGACTTCTTCAATCTATAACATTTTCGATTTTTTTACAGGATATGCACGATCGCTGCGCGGCACGATAAGCAGGATAATATCAACCTTCAGTAAT
>JBBSJT010000186.1:0-2308 GCA_038257035.1 Chlamydiia bacterium | reverse complement strand
TTGGTGTTGTAGGTCTTACTCATACTCACGTGCACTGGATTCTTGGTAGAGAAGATCGGGGTGATATCCAAATTGTCGGAATTGTTGAGTCAAATCGAGATTTGGCAGAGCAATATTCTAAACAGCACGGATTTCCCATGAGCATTGTTTTTAATACAATCGAAGAGATGATTACTACAACTCAACCCAAAGCGGTCGCAGCCTTTGGTACTATTTATGAACATTTAAAAGTTGTTGAAGTATGTGCTCCATTAGGAATTCATGTAATGGTGGAAAAACCATTGGCAGTAAGCCTGGACCATGCAAAAAAAATGGAAGAGATAGCCAAAAAATATAGCATCCACTTACTCACTAATTACGAGACAACCTGGTATCCGTCCAATCACAAAGCTTATGAACTATTAAAATCCGGAACTGTTGGGGATTTGCGCAAAGTCGTTATTCGTGACGGGCATAGAGGGCCGAAAAAAATAGGGGTCAATAGCGAGTTTTTAGAATGGCTTATAGACCCTGTTCAAAACGGAGGAGGTGCCATTATGGATTTTGGTTGCTACGGTGCAAATCTTATGACGTGGTTGCAAAATGGACAAAGACCAAATTCCGTAACCGCGGTAACGCAACAAAAACAAAAAGAGAACAATCCAAAAGTAGATGATGATGCGACAATAATTTTGACGTATGACAATGCTGACGCTGTGATTCAAGCCTCGTGGAACTGGCCTATCGGAAGGAAAGATATGGAAATTTATGGACTAGACGGAGCATTGTACGTCGACAATCGTAACCATCTTCGTGTTCGAATAGCTGAGGGCTATGATGGTTATGAGGAGGAATCTTATGATTTAAGAGAACGGGAATCACCATTGGACGACCCCTTTGCTTTGTTTGCTGCCGTTATAAAAAACGAAATTACTTTAGATCCTTATGATCCATCGTCACTTAAAAATAATATGATTGTTATGGAAATTCTTGAAGCTGCTAGAGAAAGTGCAAAAACTAAAAGAACAATTATGCTCAATAAATAAAGCTGGCGATAATGCCTCATTTATATGTCAGCTGAGAATTATCTCTTTGCATCAAAATTTAAAGAATGCAGCATTAAACCAGAAACTTTAACGTTGGAAAAAGCTACTTTCAAATGGGTCATTATAGGTATCATAAACTATCAGAAAGTTATAGTGCTTTGGTTTTTGTAAGGGATACTAGCGCTTCAAAATTGCTTGATTTTAATTTATTAAAATAGTGTTGCGTTGGCATGTGCTATGTCTAAGGGATGGCTGAACTATTTTGCAAAAGATTCTTACACAATCTGCGAACTAAATGAGAGTTTTAAAAAGACTAACCAAGTTTCCTGAATAAAATACCTCAGTACATCAATGCATCTTTTTTGGACTTGTCCACTGAAATCCTTTAAAAAATTCGAAATGACAGTGTAGTAAACCCTTTCCTTAGCACATTACTTTTAAAAATATTCATGTTGGATTTTGAAAAGATATAGATAATTTTCATTAGCTTTATTAAAAGCTAGACTATTGATAAAAAGACTTTTAGGTTTAGGATTGCTCGCCCTGGTATTTTCCTTTAACCTGTTTACGTTCGGCGAACTCTCGGTTCAAACCAACCCGATAGAATCTTCTTTGATTCAGCATTATCCGGATCAGGGTGCTTCTTCCATAGCGAAATCGATTGGAAATGCTGGAGAATGTGGTATTATTGAGCCGAGGTTTGAAATAAATGAGATCCAGGAAGTCTTAAGGAAATTTGCTCTGGTCACTGGTTTGGATACTGTGAGCATAAGCCCTCATCTTTTTTTATCTAACGACCTGCTTACTGAAGCGCATCTCTTTGTTGCCGGTCAAGTCGAATTTACCATACTTTATCATAATCTTAGAATTTAAAATCTACCTTTTATCTGCGCAATTGGCTTTTAAATAGGTAATTTTAAGATTTTAACTTCTTTTTATTATGAACTATGTCCCACAAACTGATATAGAGAATTTTGGTAATTTAAAATTCGCTCCTAGTGATGTAATCTTTGAAAAAGCTTCAAAAATAATCAGAAAAAACAGGTTGTTGAGAGCAATGCTTCTAAATTATTTTGAGCACCAAACTGTAACCATATCTTTTAAGAACAGCAATAATGAAGTTTTTATGCTGGAATGTTCGGTTATAGCAGTCACAGATGAGCATGTGATGCTAAAATCTGGTATCGTTATTCCTATCAGGTCTATCCTGATGGTCGAGTAGCATATAATGATCATTTCTAAACCTATTTTCATCCCACCGAATCGAGTTCAGTGGGATATAT
>JBBSJT010000185.1:0-2382 GCA_038257035.1 Chlamydiia bacterium | reverse complement strand
TAGATCTGCACCAAGAAGGGCTGCACCCAATCCCAAAGCCACTGCTGCAACTGTTGCTACAACGCTTTTTGCTAAAAGAATTCCGATTGCAACTCCAGCTACAACGTCGGCAAATCTTCTAGGCATGATGACTTCGGACTTACTAAGAAAAAGTACTAACACAACCGCTCCAAGAGTTACACGTGCAGGGGTATAAAATGCACCGACCATAGCGATCGTAAAAGGTGCGAAGGTTTGAATATTTCTTACTGTTTTTTTTGCCGTGGGATTTTGCTTTATTTTTGAAGCACAATCCTCATAACTAACAGCAATATTTTCGCAAATGTTGTGAATATAAGATCTGCTAGTATCGATAAATGTTGGATTTGCCATTTTTATAAAATTTCCTTTTTTATGTTTTAGTTAAATATATACAATAAATTTCTTTCAATGTTGCTTAACTACAATCATTATGTCATTTTTTTAATCAAGAAAACTTATAAAGATTTATATTTCCCTACTAAATACTCATTAAAAGCATCCGATGATAGTTTCTGTTTGGTTGCCTTTTCTAGCAAATCCTTACTTGTAAATTGACGCCCATGGCTGTAAACATGCTTGTTCAACCACTCTTTTATAAAGTGCAAATCACCACTTGAAACACGCTTTTCCCAATCTGAGTGATCCTTTGCAAATCCTAAAAATAGATGTGAGGCATAAATATTGCCAAGCGCATAGGAGGGAAAATAACCAAAGGCGCCCATTGACCAATGAATATCTTGTAAACAGCCTTCACAATTTGTCTTAGGCATAACGCCAAAATATTCTTTCATCTTGGCATTCCAAGCTTCCGGTAAATCGCGCACTTTTAGTTTGCCTTCGATTAATGCTTTTTCAAGCTCAAAGCGTAAAATAATATGCAAATTATAAGTGACTTCGTCAGCTTCAATCCGAATGAGCGAGGGTTCTACGCGGTTGATGGCCTTATAAAAAGTATCCAAAGAGACTTTTTCAAGCGGGCCTTTAAATGTTTTTTGAAGAAGAGGAAAAAAATGAGTCCAGAAAGGCTTAGACAAACCAATTCTTGTTTCAAAAAAACGCGATTGAGATTCATGTATTCCAAATGAAGCTGCTTCACCAAGCGGTGATCCATAATGCTCAATCGGTAAACACATTTCATATAAAGCATGGCCGCCTTCATGAAGAATGGCCGAAATGTTACTCATCAATGATGTCGGGTGAATGCGTGTTGTGATACGACTGTCTGTTGGGTGGGCAGCGCTTGAAAAAGGGTGTGATGACTGATCAAGTCTTCCTTTGGACATCTCATAGCCCATGCAATCTAAAATCTTATGCCCAAATTCAAGTTGTTTTTCAGCGGGAAACTTCCCAAAAAGAAAACTGTCATCAATTGGTTTTTTTGAACCAATTTTTTTTATCATTGGTGTTAATGTCTTTTTTAATCCGCTAAAAAGAGTTTCTACATCGGCCGTTGTAATTCCGGGTTCATAATCATCCATTAGGGCATCATATGGATGATTTTTATAGCCAACAAGTTCAGCCTTTTCACGATTCATGCTGATGATGCGATCAAGATAAGGCGCAAAGCTTTGGAAAGCATCTTCCTTTTTTGCTCGTTCCCAAATCATCATCGATTGGGAAGTCAATTTTGAAAATTCTTCCACAAATTTTTTGGGTAAAGCCGTTTCTTTTTTAAAATCTCTTGCCCAAAGACGCACCGCTGCTATTTGAGGGGCTTTTAATCCCTTAACTAATAATTTTCCGGATTCAAGATCAATAAGCTTTGAAAGGGCAGTTTTAAATGTCTTACTAGTTTTTTTGTCGTGGATGATTCCGGCCAATGCTTGGCATTGTTCTGCGCGTATTGCAGCAGCACCGCTTGGCATCATAGTTTCCTGGTCCCAAGAAATGAGTCCTGAGACGCCTGTCAGTAGGGAAGTTTGGTAAGAGAGCTTGTGAAGTTCTTTATAAGGATCTTTTGTCGTTTTTTTCATCATATGCCTTTTTTCTAATGAAAATAAACGTTTACAAAATTATCGTCTAGTTGATTTGCATTACGTTTTTTTTAACACCGAGAACACAGAGAAAGAACTAGAGAAGGATGGAGAGAGGTTAGTTACAGCATCTCATTTTAAATTGGGTGATAATTTAAGTTTTTAGTCGCGAATGCGACGACAGCATGTAGCCACGGGTGTAAACCCGTGGTTAGATTCAAAATAAAAAACAAGCCACGTAGTGGCGACAGAAACATGAGTTTATTCAGGTTGTAATTCTGTCGCAGCTAACGCAGCTTAATTATATATTCTTTTTTGACCACGGGTTTGTACCCGTGGCTACATGCTGTCGTCGCATTCGCGCATACGCATTAAGCTAAAAATAAAT
>JBBSJT010000184.1:0-2424 GCA_038257035.1 Chlamydiia bacterium | reverse complement strand
AATGGTGATATTCAGATTATCCCTGTCAAAGGATTCCCAATAAAATCGGACTGGTGTCTAATTTGGATGAAAGGTAAAAAATTTTCACCTGTGGCTGATGCATACATCAAATATTTACGAGAAGAAAAAGGCAGAATCATTGAACAAAAATTTGGATGGCATGACCATTATTAGAGCCTTGAGAATTAATTTTTTTATATTTAGGCATTGTAGTTTTTGACGATTAACGGATCAAAAAAAATTGAAATTATGGTTATTATAATTAGAAGATGATGCCATTGAAGTTAAACGGTCAATGCTATGTGGCAATTACCAATGTGATACTTTCAATTTGATTTAAAAAATTCAGCCTTGTGCAAGTATTAATGAAAGAGAAAATTAAATGAAAAAAATTGTAATAACTGGTGCCACTGGGAACGTGGGTGTAGAGGTTATCAAGAACTTGAAAATCAAGGAAGGTGATTTCGAAATCATCGCGGGCTTAAGGGAAAAGCAAGAAAGCTACGACTCGTCGCTTGTCACAAGTCTTCAGACGGTTCATTTTGATTTTTTTGATGCTGCAAGTATACGCAATGCGCTTAACGATTGCCATACACTATTTTTACTTCGGCCACCTCAAATTTCGGATGTAAAAAAGTATTTTGAACCCATAGTCAAAATTGCGGTAGAAAATAAGCTTGAGCATATCGTTTTTTTATCGGTACAGGGCGCAGAAACGAGCTCTATAATTCCACATCACAAAATCGAAAAGCTAATAGCCCAAAGTGGAATAAACTACACTTTTCTTAGACCCGCCTACTTTATGCAAAATTTCACCACCACTCTGCGTAAAAACCTTGTTGAGAAAGATCTTATTTTTTTACCTGCCGGGAGTGCCAAGTTTACTTTAATAGATGTCGAAGATGTGGGAGCGGTAGCAGCTGAAATTTTAATATCACCTCATGAACATGTAAATAAAGCTTACGAATTGACCAATGATGAGCTTTTGAATTTTAAAGAAACGGCAAATATTCTAAGTCAGGTTCTTGAAAGAAAAATCACCTATAAAAGCCCCAACCTGTTGTCTTTTTACTTAACCAAAAGAGTGGAAGGTTTCCCCTCAATGTTTATTTTGGTCATGATCATGCTGCACTATCTTCCAAGATTTAAAAGTCCTCCCGAGACATCAAATTGGGTCGAGATGCTAATAAAACGCAGACCAATCAGTTTCCGTGAATATGTTAAAAAAAAGCAACATCTGTTACAGCCTGCACAATAATAGATACTAGGATTTTACGCTAGATCTACTCAAATATCAATTGTTTAAAGGTAGATCTTTAGTCAACTGTATTTAAATAATATGCAGGTAAAAGAAGTAGAAATTTTTTATCCCACAAGTCTTTAAGATTCGCAAAATGGTTAGGGAAAAACCATCTTTTCAAACAAGCAGTATAGCTGGTTTATTTAATAAAATTCAGAAAAGAAATTTACAATGACTTGTACTTGTCCGGCGACCGGAAACGAGAGAAAAACGAATAGCTGAAATAATAGAACTTGCCGGCCAAAAACAAAAAACAAAACATCTACAACAAAGCACATAAGATTGTTATACATGAGGCTTTTCAACTAAAATTTTCCAGTGTGTGTCTGTAAGTTGAAGCGTTAAATTTGCACATATTATTCAAGCAAATAATTTCTCAAATTTTGAGTTTATAGTGAATATTTTCGAACTAAAACTATGAAAAAGTTCATTTTTTTAAACTTTGTGTTTCTATTGATTATGCTGGTGGCAGGTTGTGAAAAAAATGACGATGAACTCACCCAGACATCGGTGCTTGAAAAAAGTTGGACTCGATCATATGAAGAAGAAACATTGGAAGAAATTGAAATCTATCGACCCAGCGACTCCAAAGATTTTCCGCTAAGTAGATACCGACAAATTTTTAATTTTAAAGACAATAATGTTTGTGAATATCTCATATTAGCTGCAAATGATGCCCACTATTTGGAAAGTGGTTTTTGGGATTACAATGAGAAGACTAACATTGTTACGATATTTAATTTGGATTTCGAGATTTTATATGTGTTTGAGGTGGTAGAATTAACAGATATTCTTTTAAGATTGAAAGCAATATGATTAGGAAAGCAATTTAGCAAGTTGGGTCAAATGGAATTTGATGGTATATAGTTAATTTTACTTTGTTAAAAATTAAGAACATGGTAGAAAAAAGCTTTTATCTTTTGTCATTTCTAGCAGTTGCAATGCTATTGCTGCTTTTTCGAAGCTATTCACTCAAAAAAGTAACTATATCGCTTTCTTGTGGACTTACGATTTGGATTTCTTACTTAATTCTGCTCACCGATATTGGGATTCTCAGAGATTTAGAGTTACCTCCCAAAGTACCTATCCTCGTTGTGATACCTGCTATCTTATTCATCTTTTTT
>JBBSJT010000183.1:0-2443 GCA_038257035.1 Chlamydiia bacterium | reverse complement strand
CAGCCACTCACCAAAGCTTTTTCCTGCATATTTAATTTCTAAACTTAACGGGTTTAGGCGCATGCCTTTGCATTCTTCACATTCCACTTTAACTTCCGGTAAAAAGAGCATTTCAATGCGCTTATATCCAAGACCAAAACACGAAAGGCACATACCGCGTTTGTGGTTATAGCTAAAATGTTTTCCCTGTAGGCCCTTTATTTTTGCTGCAGGAAGCGATACAAAAAATTCGCGCATGCGTGTTAAAAGATCCACATACGTACCAACGTTTGAACGCACAGTATGGCCGATCGGGTTTTGGTCAACCGAAATGATTTTATCAAAATGGTCAATCCCTGAAACCGTAGCTTTATTTAGGGTGATGGAGTCTGTTTTGTACAATGCTTTTTTAGCCAAAGGGAGTAAAATCTGATTGATCAGTGTGGATTTTCCTGATCCTGAAACACCCGTGACGGCAGTTAATGCACCAACCGGAATTTTACAGCTGATATTTTTTAAATTGTTCAAAGACGCATTTTCAATCTGGATTTCCCCATTTTCAAAAACCGGGCGTTTTTTAGATAAAGGAATGGAAACTTTGCCGCTAAGGTAAGCACCCGTTAAAGAATTTTCATTATTTTTAATCTCTTCAACCGTTCCTCTTGCCGTAATGTGACCCCCAAGATTGCCTGAATTAGGTCCAAAATCGAGAATGTAATCGGCAGTTTCTATGGTGAGCGGGTCATGTTCTACTAAAATTAAAGTGTTTCCAAGCTCTTTCAATTTTTGAAGGGCGTGGTTTAATTTATTGTTATCGTGTGGATGCAAACCAATGGTTGGTTCATCTAAAACGTAAAGCACTCCTGTTAAACCGCTTCCAATTTGTTTTGCAAGGCGAATGCGTTGTGCTTCTCCACCGCTTAAAGTCGGGGCGCGTCTTTCAAGCTGAATGTAAGTCAAGCCAACTTCACATAAAAAGGTAAGGCGTTTTCTTAACTGTAGCACGACTTCTTCAAGAAGTTTATTTTCTTGGGCATCAAGTTTTAATTTTTCCATGAAAATTCTAGATTGATCTAAAGGAAGTCTGCAGAAATCTGCAATGGAGAGCTTATTGATTGTGACATTACGCGCTAGTGGGTTTAATCTTGTGCCTTTACAAGAAATACAATCATGTTCGTCCAGTAATTGAATAACTGTTTCCTTAATATAGCCATGCGAGGCTTTTCCGGCTTTTGTAAAGACTTCGTTGATACCGCTCCAACGAAATTTAAAACCAAAACCACTTTCATATAAATGATCTTCAGGTGATCCATTCATCAAAATTTGCAACTTGTCACTTCTTAAACTGTTTAAAGGTGTGTAGGCATCGATACCTTCTGCATCCAGAAAAAGATGGAGCAATTGTTTTGTTTTTTTATTTAAACTCCTAAGCCATAATGTTTTAATTAGGGACATCACAGATTGGTCCATAATTTCGTCTTTTTGAACTAAATTGGCTCCATACTGAAATCCAAGACCCAAGCAATCTTCGCAATAGCCTAGCTTGTCATTAAATGCAAATGTATGCGGTGTGATTTCAGGGTAGGATTTACCACTGCTTTCAACGGCAAATGAAAGATTGAAAAAGACATCTTCTTTCTCTCTCATAATCACAAGTTTACCATCAGATAACAATGTCGCATTTTCAACAGCTTCAAATAAACGGTTTTGAATGGTAGGATTAATTTTTAAACGATCAACAACCAAAAAGAGTTCATTTTTGCGTTTTTTATCATATTTAAAAGCTTCCATCGGCTGATCAAGATCAAAAAATTCGCCGTTAAGGCGAATTCTGACATAACCTTGAACTTTAAGCCTTGTGATAATATCTTCAAAACGTTCATTTTTGCGAATTTCAATGGGTGCAAGAACTTGGATTTTTTCATCTTGAGGATAAGTTAAAATTCTTTTTACTACATGCTCTTTTGAAATGGCTTTAATGACTTCTTGGGTTTCAGGGCAATGGGCGATTCCCATATTGGCATAAAGAATACGAAGATAATCATAAATTTCTGTCATTGTCCCAATTGTACTTCTTGGGTTTCCGGAATGCGATTTTTGCTCGATAGCAATGGCAGGGGACAATCCACTAACACCGGACACTTTTGGTTTTGGCATCTGTTTAACAAATTGCCTTGCATAAGGGGACAACGATTCAATGTAGCGTCTTTGGCCTTCAGCATAAATGGTCTCAAAGGCAAGAGAAGTCTTACCGGAGCCCGAAGGACCTGTACAAACAGTGATTTTCCCTCTTGGAATTGTTGCGGCAATGTTTTTTAAGTTATTTTGACAAGCGCCTGTCACACTGATTTCGTTAATGGCCTCAACAGATTGCTGATTTTCTTTTTCTTTTGGTTGGTGTGTTTGAGGGTGCAAACTTAATGAAAGGTATTTACCTGTCGGTGTGTCCATCTTTGCAATAACT
>JBBSJT010000182.1:0-2499 GCA_038257035.1 Chlamydiia bacterium | reverse complement strand
CCGATAATTGAAAACCAGATGAATTGGGGAAATTCTTTACCAGAGGATCTATTTGGTCTTGTGTTTTCTCATTTAAAACTTATTGATATACAAGAATCAGCTTGTGCGAATAAATACTGGAACGTACAGACAGTAAGTATTGTGAAAAATTGTAAAATATCCTCTTTGAATTCTCAAATTTTAAAAATGAACGAACCTGTAAAAGAGAAACTTGTTAGTTCCTTAAGCAATTCAAATATTGATCAATCCAAAGATTTAAAAGCGGTTATATCTTCGACCCTTGAAGTGCGCAAAAAAATTTTGATTGAAGTTCAAAAGTTAAACAATGCTACTGAAACAAAAAATTACCTTGAAGATTTCCTAAATGAAACGATAGGTCATGGAAAACTTGACCAAGCAATGGAAGCAATAAATTTAATTAATTCAGAAAAATTACAAATTGAGGCTTTTAATAGCGTTGGTGACAGACTTTGTAATTTGTCTCCTTCAGTACTAATTAAATTACTTTTGAAGTTAAATGACTTCCAAAAAATTCAGTTTGCTAAATATCTAGAGAATTTCAACTTTAAAACTACCCTTAATCCTAAAATTGTTGCCTGTACGGACTACATCGGATCAACTACATTAAAGGACTTTGAAAACTTAATAGCTGTTTTAAGCTTAGCACCTGACAACCACCTCAGAATCCAAGCACTTGAAAAGATAATTATAAAGATGAAGGAGCAAGGTTTTTCTGAAGCAGGCTATAAAATAGAATGTGATCTATTCGAAAAAAATGTTCTTCCTAAATTATTAAACTTCCTTTCAAGCAGTGGACATTTTAACTTAGCCACATCTGTTGTAAAAGAAATCTCTTTTATAAATAAGTGTGAATATCAACAACATATTAACCCTTATTTGTTCGACGACAGATTGGCTATTTCCAGTAACTATCTTGAATATTATTCCAGACAACTTGCAAAAATAGGTTATGATGAACTTAGCCTGCAATTTGCTGATATGATAACGGATAGTAAATTAAAAGAAAAACGCCTAAGAGATATATCTATCGAGTTGTTAGTAAAGGATTGTAATAAAGCCGCTAAAATTGCGGCAGTTGTTCCCGCCGATTTATATTGTTATCAAGACCTTGGTGCACTTTGCATTCTGACGACAAGACTTGTCATTAATGGTTTTCAAGAGAAGGCTTATGAAATCATCAATGCCATACCCGATAATCGCATCATTATGAGTGAAAGCTGTAAAGAACTTCTTCTTGCAAACTTGAATGATTTGAAATTAATATGAAACCCCTTTAAAAAAGTTAAAACATGAATAACCCGATTTCAAAAAGTAGCAACAACAATCGTTTATTTTTCCAAAAGGAAAATATTGGCTTAAAGTTAGATCTCCTCCCCTTGGAATTGTTTCAACTTATATTGTCAAATTTGAAAGCCGATGATTATCATGAAAGCAACACGATCTGCAAGCGCTGGAACATCGCTTTAATTAATAATGCCAAAGAGAAAGATTTAGTTGCCATTCAAACATTTGCCGGATGGGTTAATCTAATTTTAGATAAAGATCATTATGAAATTCAAAAAAGTTTAAGCGAAGTGGTCACAGGTACAGAAATTTTTGAGTCCATATCTATATTTAAAGCTAGAATGTTGGATTTATCAGAGAAAATCATCATGATTTTGAAACAATTGGATTTTGATCTGCTTAAATATTTGGAATTTACGGTGAGGACAACTAAAAAACCAAAATTTTTCAAGGATCTTTTATTCTTAACTTTAACTTATAAAAAAATCGAACTTGAAATTGCACAAGCTAAACCATCACATCAATGGAAAAAATTTGACCTGATTGCATATTTTTTTCATGAAATGATCACACAAGGTTTTAAAAGCCAAGCTCTCTTAATGATGAAGCTATTACCGGATGATCATGCCAAAGACTTTATTTTTAAGATCGTTAATAAAAATCAGATACAGCCTCAACCCCTCTATATTCCCTCTGATGTAATGACTACCATATTTACTTTTTTGAATGAAGAAGCATGGCAAAATACAGTGCTGGTTAACAAGCTTTGGAGCCTTTCAACAATTGAAGGGGCTAAGAAGATTGAGATGGACAAAATGCAATCTTTTATAAAAAAAATGGCAGATCTTCTCGATACCCATCCCGATCAGAAGAATCACTTATATAATGCGGCTTCAAAATCAAATATTATCATGCAAGCAACTAATCTCTCTGATATCAGACCTTTAAAAACATTTTTAAAAGAAAACACACTTATTATTTTAAAATCTTTAAAGGTAAAGGATTTACATGAATTAAATCTTAAAATTGGAAAATCAAAACTTTTCAGCATAGCACATATTTACAAAAGAATCGATACAGCAATGCAAACGCCTTTTGAGGACATAAAAAGTTTTCAACTTAAAACCATTTGTTTAGATATGGTAAGAACTAACTATTTTGATGAAGCCATTAATGTTGTTAAAAAAATCTCTT
>JBBSJT010000181.1:0-2502 GCA_038257035.1 Chlamydiia bacterium | reverse complement strand
TTCATATGTTTTCAATGCTCCTGTTGAGATGTGTTAAATAAAAACAGCATGAGGATGCTTTAAAAAGAAGAAAAAATCAAGCAAAACTTTAATTGGTGTTAAATTAATAGTAACATTTAATTTTTAATTTTACAAAAAACCCATTTATAGCTATGTCAGCTCCATCGCGACACTTACATTTACAGGTAAAAAATAGGGGTAGCGTGTTTTCATCGACTAGAGAGGGTTTTTTAGTAAAGAGAGGGTCAAAACTTTGTTGGTGATTAACTTGTTAAGCTCTCTCATAATACCGTCTTTTCTTTCAAAATAGGAAGCATAAATAGAAACTAGCTCTGTCATTTCATGTGTATTATCTAAGCGAACTAATGGTTCTCCTGTCAATGTGAGAAGATTAGGCATATAAACCGGATATTCTTTTGGCAAACATTTAATCATTTGATCATGTATTAATGTTTTTTGTGTTTCATAAATGGACTTGAGCTTTAAAAAGCACATTTGGTTTTCAACCTTAATCTCCTGTCCTGTAGAAGCATGCATTAAAGTCACCGGATAATTTTTTGGAATTTCCTTATAATTATTTTTAAGTTCCTCTTGAAAATTTAAGAAAATAGCATGTGCGCTGTAATTATAATGTAAAGGGAGTGGAGCTTGTAAAAAAGTTAATTTATTTTGATGAAGCATGCTTGCTTGTATTTTAAAAGCATTTTGTAAGGAATTTTTTAAATCCATATAAAAATCAAGATGCTTTGTAAGGACTCCAATAAGTGGCTGAAATTCATTTAAGGAAGCGAAACCATAACGAATGGATTTTTGATAAATCGTTATCAGCCTTGTAAAAATCAATTCTTCATCCGTTTCAACATATTTAAAATCAATCATTTGAAGTCGTAAGGCAGCTTTTTTACTAAATTCACCGCAAAAATTTGAACCATTCAGATCCATCTTGCTAAAGTCGATAGGTTTCAGTAATTTGCTCGCAATTTTTTTATACTTTTTGTATTCAAGAGTTGATGTTTCTGTAACCATCTTGAAATAGGTTTTAAACTCTTTTAGAAGTTCATCAAAAAGAAAAAATTCAAGTTCTTTTAACTCTTCTTTTTTATCGATATTATCTGTCCTGCTGATTAAATAACAAACGATTTGAAAAAGATAAATTTTTTTAGTAGCAGATGTGTCATTTTTCATCTCTTTTATACAATGAATCACATCGGGCAGAAGAGCTAATCTATCATTGCGTGTTTTTGCTTGATCAGTAAAAACTTTAATGATTTCATCGAAATTCTTTAACTTTATTTCGTTAGCTAATTCTTTTGTAATTTCTTCTGCAAAAAGTTCTACCTCTCGATCAAACTCTGTTAGCGGCAAAAGAATAGTATTTTGAGGAATTTCCTTATGAAGTTCGGATAATTTTAATAAAATTCTAGCCTCAAAAATTGCTGCAATAACATTAACACCGGGGATGATTTGAACAATGGATATTTTCCAAAGCGAATCGTAACAAGCGCGTTTTTCCTCAGCAATTTTGAGTATCTGGCTTGCAATGGCGTCAATTTTATTAGCTTGATACGTACCCTCCGTGGCTTTTGCTTTGTCCCAGTAGACATAAGATTTAACGATTCCGAAAATAGTGCTAATCCCTGGCAAAAAAGCCATGACGCCACCAATTTTCTCAAAACTGCTTAAGCTAGTCTGCATGCATAACCCTTTTACCTCAAAAGTTAGATAAATAGAAGTTCTGCAGTAAAAAGTCAATTTTTTAATTTCACCTCTTTTCTAATATCAGGTCTTTTTCCTAAGGTCCGTAGGACCTTAGCAAAAGGTAATCAACTTCTCTTGTGGTGAAATTATTTGTTGGGACTTTCACGCAACGAAATGAATTTATTTTTTATTATTTTTGGTTGTGTAGTAAAGTTTTAAGCTTTGTATTGCTTTTTCATATCCTTGTTTTGCGCTAAGTTCATATAGTCTTATAGATTCTTTAACATCTACATCTACACCAATTCCTGTAATATAAAGATTCCCAAGAATAAATTGCGCTTCGGGATTTCCGGAAGCTACCGCACTTTTAAGCAATTTTACCGCTTCTTGCATATTTTCATTAACACCACTACCTTCCATATAAAGCATGGCAAGGTAAACTTCTGCTTTATGATCTCCGTTTTTTGCTGCAAGGGTAAGCCACTTGACGGCTTTTTTCTCATCTTTTACTACCCTAAGACCCTTTGCGTAATTAACCCCAAGATTGTATTGTGCAAGGACGTGATTTTGTTTTGCAGCTTTTTTCCACCAATGTATTGTTTGAGCTGGATCTTTATTTACACCCAATCCTTTGTTATAGCAAGAGGCCACGTTATATTGAGCTGTCGGATGACCCTGTTCTGCCGCAAGCGTCCACCATTTAAATGTTTCTTTATAATTTTTTTCATTGTTATACAAAACACCAAGATTAAATTGCGCTTTTATATGACCTTTCTTAGCAATCGGTATCCACCATTTTAAAGC
>JBBSJT010000180.1:0-2525 GCA_038257035.1 Chlamydiia bacterium | reverse complement strand
CATTGGCTCCGATGATAAACATATCCTTGTAAATCTGCCCGGGCGTATTGAGCATTACATTCGGTTTACCCAAAACGTCCATTTCCTCACCAAGGTGAATCGATCCTTTTTCACCAAAAGAAGCAATGAGTTCACCATTTTTGGCATTCAATGCATAAAGCCGGTTTCCTTTCATAGTCAATATGCGACCAACTTCACCATCATGCCAGTACATCAGTCCCCGTTGATCCCCGTCAGCGAGCGATTCATGAATCGTGGAAGGATCAAAGGTCCAGCGTTCTTTCCCTGTTGCGCCATCCAATGCCACAAGCCGACTGTGCGGGGTAGCTGTATATAGCCAACCATCGACAATAAGGTTGTTCGTTTGATAATTGGCACTGTCTCCTGTCAAATAAGTCCAGGCTAATTCCAATTGAGCTACATTACCTTTATTTATTTGATCCAGCGTGGAGTACTGATTGCTGGTGGGGTGACCCAAATACGTAGCCCAGTCAGCCCCGGCACCTTCTGGTTTGGTTTGTGTGCAGGCAGACAGGTATAACCAGATGTAACAAATGGCGATCAGGTTGTATTTTGAAAAATAGTGGTGATTGTCCATATCGAATTATTGATAAGGCAAAATACAAAAAATATTGATCAGGCATAAATAATGTTTAATCTTTCAATAGCGTTACGGCTTAGTTTTAGACTATCCCGATGGAAATAGTGGCTGCCCGTCTACTTCAGTAGGCAACGAATCCGTGCTATGAAGGCACTATTGGGTCCTGGAAACAGTAAGAAGACTGAAATCTATACTCCTTTTTTGTCCATCCCGTAGCCGTTACGGGATTTCACAAACGCGCCGATTTCCAACAAAAATAGCCAGCGTCTGCTTGATGATAACGAAAAAATCCCTAATTTAATGCTACCAAAACCCCTGATACCCCTATGGACAAAGAAGATATAGACGCAATAGGGTAGCGGGAGTTGCGTATATACAAGTGTTAGCCACAATACGAAAAAAAAAGAACCGCTAACCAAATTCATCATCCAACTTTTCAAGATATTCAGAAATCACTTTGGATTTGTCTTTTTGAATTTTTTTACCAAGTTCCCTTCTCGGACTATTTTCGTTGTACTTCGCACCCCAATCCATTATCTCAACAACAATTGGAAGTAAATCAATACCTTTTTTTGTCAAACTGTAAATAAATTTTGACTTGTTTTCAAGAGAAACCTTTTTGGACAAAATATTTTCTGCCTCGAGAACATTTAAACGATTGACAAGAATATTAGTAGCAATTTTTTCCTCTGATTTCAAAAATTCGCTATAAGACAACTTACCACGAAGCATAATATCCCTGATTATTAACAACGACCATTTGTCACCGAAAACATCTAATGAACAACTGATTGGACAATTCGACCTATTCCTTTTCATATCAAAAATTTTAATGTACTTGCGTTTTGCAATAACAATTGTATATTTGTAGTTGTTGCAAAATGCAATAACAAATATAATAAACTTAAAATTTCTAAAAAATGGAAAATTCTAAAACAACAAAAGAACTTTTAGAAACCTACTATACAGGTTTTGCTAAAAAAGAAGGTTGGGAAACCGTAATTGCTGAAGACTTCAAATACATTGGAGGAGATATGACGAATCGAGTTCCGATAACAGGAAAAGATGGATACATTGCGGTCATAAATCGATTTTCCCGAATTTTCCAAGAAATGAGAGTAACAAAAATGATAGTTAATGGCGACAATGCCTGCGTAATAGGAAATTATGACTATCAATTTCCGAATGGCGAAAAAATAAACGGAGACGTAGCGGAAATTTGGACTGCGAAAGACGCAAAGTTAAATTCATTGACTATTTTCTTCGACACGCTGACATTTGATAAAAATACACCAAAGACAAACAATTAATTCTATGGCGTTTAGCGAAAAAATAGCGAGAAGAATAAGAAAAGCTGTCGAACATCTTCCTGTCGTGGAGAAAAAAATGTTCGGCAGTCTTGCCTTTTTGGTAAACGGAAAAATGTGTTTAACTTCCGGACCCGAACGAATGATGTGCCGAATAGACCCTAAACTGCACGAACAAGAAGTCAAAAAAAATGGTTGTTCAACTGTTGTTATGAAAGGCAGAGATTATAAAGGTTACATTCACATTAAAGAAGAAAATCTAAAGAACGAAAATGACTTCAACCATTGGATTAATCTTGCATTAGAATTTAATAAACAACTGATTATCAATTAGAACGGAGAAAGTACTGTGGCTAATAACTAAGTATTCGGCTCGCCGATAGGCAAGAGCTGAATATTGTGTTGACGAATCCGGAGGAAATTGCTCTATGGGTAAAACGATGGATTTAAGGAAGGACAATCGGATGATGAACTTTTATTTGGAGCCTAAAATTGTATCTAACTCACTCCATTTCTAATTGTATTTTGTTTTTTTCGGTATCTCTCTTTACAATCTTTGGCTTTAATCATCTAATTTTAAGGTTGAGGCATAGCAGGATCTGTCCGTCTTTGCAGAT
>JBBSJT010000179.1:0-2536 GCA_038257035.1 Chlamydiia bacterium | reverse complement strand
TTCGTTTTCTTTACTAATTTTTAAAAGAGAGTCTTTTAAGGCTTCATTCTGTTGATTCATTACACGGGTATTATCTGTTAGTATGGAAAATGAAGTTTTTGCGTTTTCCGCAGCTTCCTTAAAAGCCTTATTTTGATCGGCATAGTTTTTTAGCTGATCTTGAAAAGTTGCCACAGTTGTCTTTAGTTGATTTATGTCTTCTTCCAATTCATGATTTTGAACTTTGTAAAGCTCTACACATTGCTCTTGGGATACATTCAAATTTAAGAGTTCTTCATTTTCTTTGACCAAAATATCAACTTGTACTTTTAGTTCTTCTTCGAGCTTTTTAAATTCTAACCCCTTAACCTTAAAACTATCGATTTGTTTTTGAGTTTCCAAATCAGAGCTTTTAAGTTCATTGATAAGCTCTTCAGATTTTATATTTTGTTGAGTGATAGTATCTATTTTTTTTTGAAGTTCTTTAGTAGACTCGTCCAAAGTATTTTTTTCATTCTTCAATTGTTTGATCTCTTGAATCAATTGCTCATTTAATCTCTTATATTGTTTTACGCTGTCTTCAAATTTCTTGGTTAGACTCAAATTTCTAATTTCGTAAGCGCCAAGCCCTGAAATCATGCTAAAGCTAATACCTAAAGCCAATACCGGCATGTTAGAAAAAACATAACCTGCCACTGCTATAATGACTCCTACAACTGTACATCCGCCCAACACATAATAAGACAATGGAATGATTCGCTCGCTCTGATGATTAACCTTGTATGGATTAGTCTTTATTGCATTAAAAACTTCATTATCTACTGTAGATGTTATCATTTCCACGCCCTGTTAAAATTAAATAAAAACTCTTGATATGCTATTTTACAATTTTAAGTCAAACAGATGCATTGATGTATAACTTTTGAACTTTTTTATGGAGAAGGACAAGCAAAAGTGACATTGTAAAAGCTATTAACACTTCGCAATTTGATTTTTTACCAGTGAGTCAGTGAGAAAGGCATGAGATCAGTGAGTTAGTCTTGGAATTCCCGACCTCACACTGATCTCATGTCTTTCTCACTGACTCACTGGTAAAAAAATATTATTGGTAGCCTTCTTAAGTGGATGGGGTTGTCAGGCCGAGGCAATGGAAGATGGAGGCGCCTTTTTGCAGGGTCTCCTCATACTCGGCTTTAGGGTCCGAATCGATGGTGATGGCACCCCCAAGCTGAATATTGATTTTATCATCGGTAAAAACTAATGTACGAATAGCAATATTAAAGTCAAAATCAGTACTGTTAAAATACCCGATTGATCCTGTATAAATTCCACGCTTTCTTTTTTCAATTTTTTGGATCACACGCATAGACATAAGTTTTGGACAACCCGTTACAGACCCCCCAGGAAAGCAGGATTTTATAAGATCGACCGGATGAATATGCTTCATGGGATTGGATTGAATGATCGACAAAAGATGATACACATTATGATACGCTTCCAAATGGGAAATTTTTAGAGTTTTAACACTACCTGCTACACTGATTTTTCCAAGATCATTACGCATAAGGTCTGTGATCATTAAAAGCTCTGCATGGTCTTTTACTGAATTTAGTAATTTTTCCTTATTTTGCAGATCTTGGGATTCAGTCTTTCCACGTGGAATTGTGCCTTTGATGGGTCTTGTTTCTAAAATTTCTTTGTTTTTCCTTAAAAGACGTTCGGGCGATGATGAAACAAGGGTAAAATCCTTTATTTTAAAATATGCTGAAAAAGGAGCAGGATTCATCTGCATTAGCTTATAAAAAACTCCAAACGGGTTTCTTTTTCCAGCTAGAATTATCTCATGAGATAAATTCACCTGATAGACATCACCATCAAGAATCATTTCCTTAATCGCAGTTATTTTTTCTTGATAATTTTTTAAGCTTGTCAGATTTTTTAGAATAGTTAGTGGTTCTGGTGGTTGAACTTCCACTTCAGGTAATGTTTTTAACCAGCTTTCAAAAAATAACTTTGATTTAAATTTTTCAATTAATGCCAAGTCTTCATCTGAAAGAGTGTCAAAAGCTTTTGGTTCGATTAGAATTTTTGATAACCCTGTTTGATGATCAACGATTAAAATAAAAGCAGAGTTTTGAAAATATGCCTTAAGATCGTTATTCATCTCATCAAAACCCATTTCGTAATGCATAAAACCGACTGTAAATGCATTGAGATCAATTTTTGATTTTAAAAATTCCCAAGGATCTCTTTCATCTCTTATTTCAAGTTGGTTAAAAGGAAAAAGAAAAAGGTAGGAGGTATTTGCAGAATCATGATTACCTCCTGAGTAGAGTAGACAAGTCCCTTCCTTTTCAGCAAAGAAATTTGCCATTTTAAGAAGGGCCTCCTTGGATATATTGGTGCTACTCCATTCTGAAAATTTCATGCCAAACTCACTTGATTACAACCACTAATATTTTTTACAGGATATGCACGATCGCTTCGCGGCATGATAAGCAGGATAATTTCAACCCCTTGTAATACTATAGGTTGAGATTATCCTGCTTATCATGCC
>JBBSJT010000178.1:0-2540 GCA_038257035.1 Chlamydiia bacterium | reverse complement strand
GGAGGGATTGACCTGTTCTATTAAAGTTAAAAAGTGTATTGATTAATCAAAATGTTATACAACAAGTTAATGTAAAATTTTTCATTAAACTAAAAAACTCGTATATTTAAATAGCTGAAATTCAGCATTTAATTTTACGTAGGGTTATCCATTTTTCGACTTTCGCCGATAATCATACCCATCAAAAAATAACATATCGGAAATTTATTTCCCTAAAATGGCAATTGGCTTTTTAGTCAGATTGTACGAAATTTTTGTCCCGCATGGCGGGACGAAAAGGAGTAGCAAGAGGGTAACACGCTACGCGATGTTAAGCACTCCTTTTCGTTTTCAAAACGCTGATAATCAGCCACTTGAAAATAATATAATTTCCTGTCTCTCAGCGATTTGCGACAAACGCTTCGTTAGAGCCCATTTTTAGGGAAGAATTTGCGACAAATCGGCGAATTATGGACTCATTTATTGGAATTAGATTCAAAAAGAAAATTGCAAAACGTTTTCAGGAATTTTCAAGAACACACTTTAAATCACATACCGAGGCTATGGCCACGATGCTCGATTTCTTCTTCTACAACGAAATCTCTCCAAAGGAAAAATTGGGTCCGACCGGAAGAACTATCGAAGCTTCAATCAAAAAAAGGATCAATGCGGTAATTGCCATAATGAGGGATATGGAAAAGACACAAACCAAACCGACAGTTGCGATGATAGAATCTCTTTTTCAGACAGAAGCACCCACAAAAAAACCTTTGATTTTGGAGAAGAAATTTATCGAGGAAAAGAAAGAAGTACGTTTTCAAGAAAAGCAAAATCCAGACAACGAACTTTAAATTTTCGAGAAATGTATATCACAATTACACCTCAAAAATTAGGAGGCACCTACTCACAAAGTTCAGCAGATTTTGTTGGCTATCTGGAAAAAGAAAATCAAGGTCTGGAACAGGAAGAAATGGAAAACTTTTTCAATCAATATGGCGATGAGATTTCAGCAGAGGAAGTGATAAAAGATATTGATGGAAATGGTGCCAAGCTTAAAAAAACCGAACCTAAATTATATTCTATTACCGTCAGTCCTTCAAAATATGAATTGAACCGGTTACAGAACAACAGCGAAGATCTAAAAAAGTACACCCGTGAGCTGATGAAGGATTATGTTGCTTCCTTCAACCGGGAAATTAACGGACGCCCAATTAACATCGATGATATAAAATACTATGCAAAAATTGAACATCAAAGAACCTTTAAAGGAACTGACATACAGATAAGAGAAAATCAACCCTATGCAACGAAAATACTTCAACTTAAATCTGAGATCCGAAATGTGCAAGAAGGTAGAAAAGAAGGAAATATAAAGGAGATGCAAAAAACGATTACAAAATTAGAAAAGGAAGCACCACATCAACAAGATGGGAAACGAATCTTACAGGGAATGTCAAAGGCGGGAACCCAAAGTCATATCCATATCATCGTTAGCCGCAAGGATGCATCAAATACCTTCAGCCTTTCACCTGGAAGTAAACACAAAGCTTCGGAAGTGGAGATGCATGGTAAGAATGTAAAACGTGGCTTCGATCGAGATAAATTTTTTGAAAGTGCTGAGAAAACCTTTGATAAAACTTTTGTCTATCAAAGAAACTTTGCCGAGACCTACAAGGCAAGAAAGGATTTTATTAAGAATCCCAAAGTCTATTTCGCGTCCCTTATGAAATTGCCAACCAATGAAAAAGCATTGGCGTTTAAAATAATGGGCAAAGCTGGCATTCCGATGATGCCGAGTATTCCTACTACACAGGCTCAGTTGGCAATGAAAATATTTAAAGGGCTTCGACGTGGTGTGGAAGTGGCAATAAAATCAAGTTCCATCGGAATTTAACGAAATAAACAATTAAAAATCAATTATTATGAAAGCAAAAAGTTTCTTTATTTATATTCTTTATTACAGTTTCAAATACTACCTTTTTATTACCAATATTTGCATTCTGTTGATGATATTCATATTCAGTTATGGTGTAAACTCTGTACTAAGAGGAATGGTGTTTTTAGCGTGTCCTCTAATGTTTTTGAATACAGTGGCATATGCTTATTATTTTGATGGTAATTTGATAGATACAGTTCCCAAAAAATATCAAGTCCGATTTAAGACCACAAGTAGAAGTTTTAAAATTGAAAATATAAAAAGGGGAGTGTCAGTTATTGGTTCCGCCGGAAGTGGTAAAACGGAAAGCGTAATTTATGGTTTTCTAAAGCATTTTCAAAAGTATAAGTTCTGCGGGATCATTCACGACTACAAAGATTTTGAACTTACCGAAATGGCCTACCCCCTATTAAAGGATAATGAAATCCCGTTTAAGGTCATTTCCTTTGATAAAATAATTCATAGAGTAAATCCTATTGCTCCACGCTATTTAGAGAACGAGGAAAGCGTAAATGAGGTGTCAAGGGTGCTAATAGAAAACCTTTTGGAGCAAAGGGAATCTGGATCCACAGGTACCACCAAATTTTTCAATGATGCTGCGGAAGGATTGATAGGCGGATTGATT
>JBBSJT010000177.1:0-2558 GCA_038257035.1 Chlamydiia bacterium | reverse complement strand
TATTTTGAAAGAAAAGACGGTATTATGAGAGAGCTTAACAAGTTAATCACCAACAAAGTTTTGACCCTCTCTTTACTAAAAAACCCTCTCTAGTCGATGGAAACCCCTCCCTGTATTTTTTTATCCTGTAAAATGTTAGTGGGTGCGATAGAGCTGACATAGCTCTAAATGCGTTTTTGTAAAATTAAAAATTAAATGTTACTATTAATTTAACTTCCAATTAAAGTTTTGCTTGATTTTTTCTTCTTTTTAAAGCATCCTCATGCTGTTTTTATTTAACACATCTCAACAGGAGCATTGAAAACATATGAAAAAAATTATTCTAACACTAGCTACTCTTTTACTCTCCGTAAATGCCTATGCAGATACTGTTTGCTGCGAAGTGCCTTGCTGCTCTAGCTCCAACTTCTATGTAAAAGGGACTGTTGGACCAAACTGGTTAGATTCAAGATATGGTACAGATTATAACACAGGATACTTATTGTCAGGTGCTGTTGGATACCGTTTTTGCTTTGGTGCAAGAATCGAAGGCGAATATGCTTTTAGAAACAACAACTTCAAATTTCACTACTATAACCTAAAAGCACGTATGCGCTCATCTGCTTTAATGGTTAACGCAATCTATGACATTCCTCTTTCTAACTACATGGATACAAGAGGAATTACACCGTTTGTTGGTGTAGGTATCGGAGGCGATTTCTATAGATTTTCTGCAAATTCTTACGGTTATAACAGATCTGTAAAAGCAAATCGTTTTGCATGGCAGATTCTTGCAGGATTGGATTACCCACTTACAGATTGCCTAGATGCAACTTTAGAGTATAAATTCAATAGAGCAACTAAAACTAATCTTTATAACAACTCGTTAGGTTTTGGCGTTACTTATAAGTTCGGCGCTTAATTTTTCGTTTTTTCTCGATTCATGTGCAGGGTCATCCTGCACATTTTTTATTCCTTCAAAATAACAGCTTCTTTCATATAGCTTATAAACTTCTCTTCCAACTGCTTTTTAGAGTCCTTTGTCGTTAAGTAATTGATACCGGACAAAAGTCTCTTCATTCCCATGCCTGATGAGCATTCCAAAAATTCATAATCCCATAGCTTACTTCTGGCGTGAAAATGTTCCCTTTCCATGAATAACTGCATGATGGCATTGTCTTTTGGTATATAAAAAGGGGAAGTTTCTTCTCTTTTAAATGGAACAACAATTACGTAACAATGATTTCCACTTTTACGAGTATAATAAAATGGGGTCGCACCCATATCATAAAGACCCCCCGCAAATAGGCCGGTACCATAGGAAAGGCTGTGTGGGTATCCACCTTTTTCAATAAAATCCTTAGAGTAATCGCCCCCTCGATAAAGTAGGAATGCGTCATGTGAAAGAGTACTGCACTCTAATTTAACACAATCCTTGATTAATTGAGCGTCGCTATCGGTGAAATTTCCAAGATGCGGATGCAGGGGATTAGGTTGTTCTTGAAAGTTATAAACCGGGCAAAGATATCTCAGCCTTCCTAGTTTTTGATAATGCTCTTTAATAGACGTGATTTCCCTTTCAAGATAGACGATATGGTTAGGGTATGTCAAGCCTTGGTTAAAAGGATAAATGCGCTTGCAAATGGTCTTATTGATCTTGTAGGCAAGGTCTTTTATCTCTTTAAGGTCTATTGGATCAGATTTATAAAATGAGTTTTTACTTTGATGATTTTCTACGGCCTTATGACAATTGGCCATATGTAAACAAAAACTATTTTCCTCATTTTGTGAAATAAATTCCTTTTCATTTCTGCTAAGCATTTTTCTAATGAAAACAACTTCATATAATGAACGAGGAATGAAAGCAATCTGGATGTCTGAATCAATTTTGGCAATGTCCTCTTTCATACATGCGTAGCCCAAATTTTTATTAAAAATAGCGTAAACTTTTTCGAATTCAGATCTTGAAAGGTGAACTAAATTGTTAAAGGTGTTTAAACGATAGGCAACATATTCACCATATCCTTGCTGAATAATGCCCAGCGGTATTTCAAGTTTATCCGTTGTTAGTGCTTCTGCAGGATTTAAAAATACGTTTCTTTCCTCATGATAAGGACCATATTTTTTACAATTCAGCGAAATAGGATAAATAATAGCAGCTAGTGGTTTATGTGAAAATTTTATTCGTTGCTGAATATTAATTTTGCCAAACCGTCTCAAGGCAAAAGCGCCAATCATCATCATAATCGGTTTGTGATAGGCCTTTTCAACGTAAGTGTGATTATCAGGTTCTTTGTAGTAATGAGTTGGAAAGTGCAATTTTGCTTCCTAATATTGAATTTTAATTTACTTTAGCGAATCGAGTTTTTCTTTATTTTCTTGCTAAGGTCCTCAGGACCTCTCTCTCTGTAGCCCATACCAAACGCGAGTGAGCTTGCGAAAGAAGACGTGCAGGTGTGGGTGTGGATTGAACATTATAAACTCCTTCAGGAGTTCCTCTCTTTTTTTTAATAGAGAAGAACTCCTAAAGGAGTTTTTTTTTGATACCGTCTAAGCCACACCTGAATACCACGTCTTCG
>JBBSJT010000176.1:0-2618 GCA_038257035.1 Chlamydiia bacterium | reverse complement strand
GTAGCAAGTCCTGCTGCCAAAAAGATTCTTTCAGAAAAAAACATGGCAGCTTCAGATGTCAAAGGAAGCGGAAAAGATGGTCGCATCACTAAAGATGACGCCGTAAACGCAACACCTTCGATGGGAACACCAACAGGTGGTAAACGAGGTTCTTCAAGAAGTAGAATGTCGATGTTGCGTCGTAAAGTTGCAGAACGTTTGGTTGAGGCTAAAAATACCACTGCGATGTTGACGACTTTCAATGAAGTGGACATGTCTCCTATTTTCGCATTACGTGAAGAATATAAAGAGACTTTCAAAAACAAGCATGGTGTTGGATTAGGCTTTATGAGTTTCTTTACACTTGCAGTTGTAAGAGCATTAGAAATGTATCCTGCAGTAAACTCCATGATTGATGGACAGGAAATGATAAGCTATGATTTTTGCGATATCAGTATCGCAGTGTCTGGACCAAAAGGATTGATGGTGCCAGTCATCAGAAATGCAGAAAACTTAAGTTTCAGAGGTGTAGAAGCAGAAGTCAAACGTTTGGCAATCAGAGCACGTGATGGACAAATCACTGTTGATGAAATGACAGGAGGGACATTTACCATCTCTAATGGAGGCGTTTTCGGAAGTATGTTGTCAACACCGATTATCAATCCACCACAAAGTGCGATTCTTGGAATGCACAATATCGTAGAGCGACCTGTAGCCATTGATGGACATGTTGAGATTCGTCCTATTATGTTCGTCGCTGTATCTTACGATCATAGAATCATTGATGGAAAAGAAAGCGTTGGGTTTTTAGTAGCAATCAAAGAAGCTTTGGAAAACCCAACAGAATTATTGATGGATAATGATGTCAAAAGAGCTTTAGAATTATAATCTGAAGATTGTTATAAAATTAAAAAGGCAACTTATTTTCAAGCTGCCCTTTTTTTTGTTTTTTGAATTGAAGCATAACTAATAAAAGTTGACAAGAATATTGGCTGTAATAATAAGAATAGCACTCAAAATCAGTCCTATGATTAGAGCTTTGTTTGCTAGATTGTAATTGTTTTTTTTCATAGTAGGTATAAAAAAGATATTTGAGGGTGTCAGTGTAATTGAAAGCTCTGAATTAAAAACAACCCAGAGCTCTTTAAATAATTACCCTAATAATTAACTAATTTAATAGTGATGTAAATTTCGGGATTACCAGAATACTAAACAATACGTAACTTTACGTATATTTTCGAGTTGTAGTTGTTATATGAGAAAAAAAAGCCCTAAATCATTGAAGATTTAGAGCCTTTAATAAAAATAATTCCCCTAAGAATTAATAGCAATACAAATATCTACATTAATAAAACACCAAACAATACGTAACTTTACGTATATTTTGAGAAATTTTTGTCAAATTTTGAACAAAAAAGTGCAATCTGAAGTTAGATGGCATTTTTTCACTTAACAAACTAAATTAACTAAAAAAATTAACAAGAATATTCATTGAAATAACAAGAATAGAGCTGATGAGTAATCCAACAATAAAAAGTGTATTTAAGAGACCTCCTTTGAATTTCATGGCGTTTGAAAGATTAACTTTTAGGTAAAAGCTCTGAATCACTGACAATTCAGAGCTTTTATTTTTCCTAAAAGGAACTGATTAATAGCACTGTAAATATCGTGATTAACTGAGCGCTAAGCAATACGTAACTTTACGTATATTTTATAAAAAATAATCTTGGTTCTCTTTGGCCCAGATCAAAAGGCTGTTCTGTTTTGGTGAAAGTTCAAGCTTTCGTATGATATGGCTCTTGTGCTTTTCTACAGTTCTCGTCGATACACAGAGAATATCTCCTATTTCAACTCCAGTATGGTTTTTGGCTATCAAATTTAAAACTCTTTTTTCGGCAGGGGTGAGCAATTCCAGTTCTTCTGGCTTCTCGTCAATTTGGAGATGTTGAATCAATTCGGGACTAAAATAGCTTCTGCCATTTGAAATAGCCGCGATGCAGTTCTCAAGTTCTACAAGTGCAAATTCTTTTAAGACATAACCATAAATGTGTAACGCCTTGGCTTCTTTATATGTAGACTCGTCTTTTTCGAATGTGATAATGATGATTTTAGTGGAAAGATTTTGTTCGTTGCAAATTTTCGCAATTTCCAAACCTGTAAGAAATGGCATCCGTATATCCAAAATAGCAATATCAGGCTCAAAATCTTTGATGAGTTGAAAGGCATCCTTCCCATTGGTGGCACTTGCTAAGACGTTATATTGCTTTTCCAATAAAAAGTCGTTGAGGCCTTTAAGTACAAGGGGATGGTCGTCTGCTATAATGATAGAGGCTTGCATTTGCTATGGATAAGAAGGTTAGACAATAAAGATAACTACTTTTTTAGGCTTAACTAAATATTTATACTATAACTTTAAGTATAAATATTTTTTATTATAATCGATGATGGCTTTCCCTTTTTTTAAGATGTCTGCTCCGATAATACCATCTACAGGTTTAGCATTATAAGAAGTCAAAGCGGTATTGACATGTGTCAAATTAAATAAAATCAATGCAACTTTATCTTTTTTCCACTTTCCGATTTTAAGTTTATTTTTTTTGGCGATTTGAGTTAGCATGTCTGTGGCACCAGCACCAGCT
>JBBSJT010000175.1:0-2647 GCA_038257035.1 Chlamydiia bacterium | reverse complement strand
ATGTTTCCAAAATAACATCAAAATAAGAGGGTCTGCTCTGCAGTATCCTGGAGTTTGGACATTTGGTTTTAAGCTTTTACAAGTTTCAATCGAAACTAACCCAAGTTCAGTGATTGCCTTCGGCAACAAAACTCTCTAACTATATAATAATTAAACACATAACGATTTTTGTGGAAATTTTTGATTGTTCTAACTCTCTGATATTAAGTTATGAACAATTTAAAACTCGTTTGTAGTGGCTGAATTTTACATATTTTTAATATTCCTCTTTTCTTTTATGTTTTTTTTCCTTATATTACGGACATGTTTATAAAAAAAACCCTCAAAACAGATTCTAAGAGCGGTAAGACGTATGCAGCTTACCATTTGGTTGAATCGGTCCGTACTGAAAAGGGGCCTAGACAGCGTACGCTCCTCTATATGGGTGCTGAACTTGCGCTTTCAGAAGGTGATCAAAAACTCCTTGCACAGCGTATTGAAGAGATTATTGCGGGCGAGCAACCCTTATTGCCTTATGCGGAAGATGTTGAACAATTAGCTCAAACTTATGCCTCTCAGCTTATTCGTCGTTTATCTACCCCTAAAAACAATCATGAAAGCACTGAAGATGAAAATCTAGCGCCTGAATTTATAAGCATTAATGTAAATTCTATCGAAAAATCAGAGCCCAGGTCTGTTGGCACTGAACATCTTTTGCTAAAAATGGCAGGTCAACTTCACCTCCCACAACAACTAGAGAAGCTTGGATTCTCTAAAACGGATGCTTCCACTGCTTTAGGCTCAATTATAGCAAGAGCTGTTTTCCCAAAGAGCGAAAGATCTACATATGACTGGCTTTGCAAGCATAGTGGACTTGGAGAATTACTCGATTTTGACTTTAAAAAATCCTCCTTAGATAAGCTTTATCAAATAAGCGACAAGTTGTTAGCTCATAAAGACGCTCTAGAGAATCATCTTGAAGCTGTTGAATGCACATTTCACGGATACAAAAGTACAATAGCTCTATACGATCTTACAAATACGTACATGGAAGGTCAGGCTAAATCCAATCCAAAAGCCGCCCATGGGGTTTCTAAAGAAAAGCGAAATGATTGCCCTCTAGTGACTATGGGGCTTGTCATGAATGAGTATGGATTTCTAAACCGAACGTCAATTCTCCCAGGAAATGCTTCAGAACCTAAAACTCTTGAAGAAATGATAGAGAGTCTTAGCGTTCATCAGAGCCTATTCAAGCCCACCATTATTCTAGACGCCGGCATAGCAACTAAAGATAACCTTGACTGGCTCAGAGGAAAAGGCTACACGTATGTGGTCTCGGCAAGACAAGATGCTCCTTCTATAGATCTTGAAGGAGAGTTAACGTCTGTTGGTGATCTTAACGATCTTGTGAAAGCTGCATTAATTAAAAGCGAGGATGATAGCGAAGAAAAATGGCTTTACTGTGAGTCGGAAGCAAAAGCTGCAGTAGCTTCAGAAATGAAACAATCTTTCAAAAAACGATTCGAAGATGAACTGAAAAAGCTTCACGAGGGACTTTCTAAGCCAAAAGGACGCAAAAAATACACCAAAGTAATCGAACGAATTGGCCGATTAAAAGAAAAGCACAAAAGGATTTCGGGATGCTATGAGGTCAATGCCGTAGCCTCGACGGATGGTGCAACAGCTGTGGCTATTGACTGGAAGGTGCTCGAAGAGAAAATGAACGTTAAATTGACCGGAAGCTATTTTTTAAGAACGAATTTGATCACGATGGGTCCAAAAGAATTATGGCAACTATACAATACCTTAAGAGGTGTTGAAGATGCTTTTCGCTTTATGAAGTCCTCTTTAGGTCTTCGCCCGGTTTACCATCAGAAGGAACACCGAGTTGATGGGCATCTTTGGATAACAATTATGGCTTATCATTTAATCCAAAATTGTCGCTATCAATTGAATAAGCAAGACATCTGTCTGCATTGGGCGACTATCCGTGATATTATGATGAGTCGAGTAAGAGTGACTATGCAAGCAAAGATGGAGGATGGAAAGATTCTCTACCACCGTAGCACAACAAAAGCAGAAGGGGAACAAAAGGAAATATATAGAGCTTTAGGAATATCACCTCAAATTCTCAAAGCTCATAAAACAATTCTATAAATTCAAGATGTAGTGGCGAATTCATCAAACTTCGCATCGATTTTCATAGTGCGAAGCACTGAACTTGGGTTAAGCAAAATTGTTCAACTGCCAATCGTTCTTTCCATTCAATGTTGATCCATAATTCATTACCTGTTTTCTCTAATAATACATTAACATCAAATGCTACGATATGGTTTCGTAAAGTATTAAGGAAGGAAAGGATTTGATTCTTGGGAAAAAATATTAGTATTACTCCATTTTTCATGAGATTTCCTTACATTTTATTACTTTCATTAAGAAAATTCTTTTGCCTGAAATGAATCTTTACAACATAAGCCCTCTATCTCGCTATATACAGCTTTTATGATATATTTTATATGTTTTTCTATGTCATATTAGCATATTTTACATTGTAAATTATGTCGTTTATGCTATCATTAAGTTATGAGGTAAAATTATGAAATCATTTTCCCCTTCGGAAAAGCTTCTTATTGAAGAGATCATGCAAGCTGCTCAAAAAACAAGAATT
>JBBSJT010000174.1:0-2717 GCA_038257035.1 Chlamydiia bacterium | reverse complement strand
TTTTTCTGAAGTGAATAAAGAGTTATTGGTAGAAATGAAAGATGAATTAGATAAAGGAAATTATGCTGATGTGAAAGCTATAGCAAAAGATGTAATTGAAAACGAAGAAAAAATAAACCATCATGGCAAAAGAGCCGATGCTATTGTAAAAGGCATGTTGCAACATAGCAGAAGCAGCAGCGGAGTAAAAGAGTCAACAAATATCAATGCTTTGTGTGATGAATATTTACGATTAAGTTATCATGGATTGAGAGCAAAAGACAAATCATTTAATGCAACGATGATAACTGATTTTGATTCATCCCTTGAAAAAATAAGCATTATTCCGCAGGATATTGGAAGAGTGATTTTAAATTTACTCAACAATGCTTTTTATGCTGTCAATGCCCGCCAGAACGAATCTTTCGGGCTGGAAAAGCAGAAACAAAACCCCCATCCCCTAAAGGGGGGCATAGAACCCTACGAACCTATAGTGACTATTGCCACTAAAAGACTCAGCTCCCCTCTCCCTGGGAGAGGGGCTGGGGGTGAGGTCTTAATAAAAGTTACCGACAATGGTAATGGTATTCCTGATTCAATTAAAGAAAAAATATTTCAACCTTTCTTTACCACCAAACCAACCGGCCAGGGCACGGGTCTGGGTTTAAGTTTAAGCTATGATATTATAAAAGCACATGGTGGTGAATTGAAGGTGGAGACGAGGGATGCCCGCTCGGATGACCACACCGGACTGGGAGAAGGAAGTGAGTTTATTATTATTATTCCAATAAATTAAAGAATTTAAAAGCTTATGTATCGAACAAAAATACTTATATCTTTTATTTTTTTCCTGTCTTTGCTTTCTAAGACAACTGCTCAGGATAGCTGCTATACGTGTAGCAGAGATTCTTTAATTAAAGAATTACCTAATCAAAAAATAGGGGTCAAAAAAATAAGTTTGCTGACGTTTATCATAGACTTTGCTCCCACGGGAGATTCTGCTAACTTTTATATTGACCAATTAATTTCCTTGAATGATAAACAAAAAGCTTTAGACGTGGCTCCATATCAAAAGCTAAAAGAAGCAAATACATTTTATGCAAAGAAAGAATATGACAATGCTTTAAAAGCCTATAAATATGCTGTAGAATTATTCGACAGAGGTAAGAAAAAAATAGTCAACCTTTTATTAGGCTTCCGTAATCTGTTTAACATCTTGAATATTCAGGAAGAAAGATATAAATATTATAATGAGAAGTTAAATTACTATCTGTTGAACGGGCCTTTCGAAAACACGGCCGCAGCCTATCATGGAGTAGGAGGTTATTACACTTTTACAGCAGATTATAACCAAGCTATATCTTATTATTTGAAGGGTGCAGATGTTTTTAAAAAATTTTATCCTTTCTGGCATTTTAATGCCCTTGGTATCAGCGGTATTTATTATGCTGAGTGGGGAAATTTAAGTAAGGGCTTGGAGTACTTGAATTATGCTTTACACAATTTAAAGGGGTTACAATCACAAAGTCCTTCCACCGAAAAAGCAAAAGGATATTATGAAATAGCATTGGTGCAGATAAAAATGAAACAAGAGAATTATGTTGAAGCATTGCAAGATGCTGAAGGAATAATAAAAATGAATCAGCACGATACTACCAGTCGTTTTTATGCAATAGGCCTAATGCTTAAGGCGCTGGTCAAAGTTTACTCTGGTGAACCTGAGGCTGCTTATCCTCTCTTAGAAAGAGCAAAAAGGATGAGCCTTGTCTTTCATAGTGGGAGAATGACCACCTTTAATTCTACTCTTGAAATAGATTTCGCATTATATCAGTATTTTATTTCAGTTAAAGATTTTAAATCTGCCGAAACCTCACTTTTAGATGCATATAAAAGATCATTGGAAGAAAAATCAAATGTTCTTCAGATGAAATATCTAAGAGAGCTTAGTGGTTTTTACCTGCAACAAAATCAACTTAATTCTAGTAAAAAGTATCTGAACGACTTTTTTGTCCTTAAAGAAAAAATTGAATTGGATCAAAGTAATTTCAAGGTGGCTCAATATGAAAATGAAAAAAAGCAATCAGAACAACAGCAAAATATAAATACCCTGAAAAAAGCAAGTGAAGATCAGGAGGCTACCTTACGTAATAGAAATGTTATATTATTGATTTCATTAGCTGCGTTGATCCTGATATCAATGTCTATGTTGTTTTTATACCGTCAGCTACGCATAAATAAAAAGACTTTACAATCTTTAAAAGAAGCGCAATCCCAGCTAATCCAATCCGAAAAGATGGCTTCGCTTGGAGAACTGACATCTGGCATTGCACATGAAATTCAAAACCCGTTGAACTTCGTCAACAATTTTAGTGAAGTCAGTAATGAGCTAATTGATGAAATGAATATTGAATTGGAAAAAGGAGATATTAACGAAGCAAAAGCTATTGCTGCAGATGTAAAACAAAATTTAGAAAAAATAAATCACCATGGCCAAAGAGCCGATGCCATTGTAAAAGGAATGCTGCAACATTCAAGGTCAAGCTCGGGCAAAAAAGAACCCACAGATATCAATGCATTGTGTGATGAATATTTACGGTTGAGTTATCATGGATTGCGGGCAAAAGATTCACGGAATCCTGAGGACAAATCTTTTAATGCAACGATGAAAACTGATTTTGATACCTCAGTCGGTAATATTAATATCATTCCGCAGGATATTGGAAGAGTAGTGTTGAATT
>JBBSJT010000173.1:0-2768 GCA_038257035.1 Chlamydiia bacterium | reverse complement strand
GTAATTGCCTCCAAGGCCACTATTACAATCAGATTTTACAGCGTAAACGTTGACGCTTTCGAAGTAGCCTACGTTTTTTAATCTCGTCTCTGTCGCGGCAAGTTTATCGGAGTTAAATACTTCACCCGGTATTAGCAATGTTTCGTGTAAGATGACGTTTGTGAATGTTGTGCAATTACCCAAAACCTTAATTAAACCAACTCTGAAAGCTTCACCTTCGCTGATGTAAAAGTGAAGGGAATAAACGCAATCATCGCAAACAAGTCTTGGCTCATAATCAACCAGGGCATCAATATAGCCACATTTACCGTAAAGAGATGTTATTGCTGTTGCAGTTGCTCGAATAGCATCCGGTGAATAAGAGCAACCCCTATGCAGTTTGATTTTACTCCAGATGTCATCGTCGCAAAAAAGTGCATTACCTTCAAATGAGATTTCGCCAATGGTGTAGGGGAGTCCTTTTTCAACTTTTACAAGAAGGATGATTCTGTTAGCTTCATCTGCCTGACAAACTTCAATATTGACTTGAGCGTCAGCATAACCTTTATTTTGTAAATAATTTAAAATGGTGAATTGATCCTGCATGATGGCATCTTCGTTGTAAGTGCCCTCATTTGTGAACCAGCTCATAAAAAGATTGTATTTTTTAGAGACTACGAGATCTTCGATATCTTTTATTTCGCACTTGTTAAGGCCTCTATAAACAATTTCTTTTATTCTTCCAGCTCTGCCTTCAATGATGGAAATCTCAATATCTACCTGATTGCAGCCCTCTTTTTCATTGATCCGGTATTCAAGAGCCGCTTCAAAAAAACCTTCTTTAACATAGTAAGCTTTTAGTTTATGAAAAGCCTTATTAAAAGCTTGTCGGTCTAAAATGGAATTATTGCGAATGCCGAGCTCTTCTTCCAAACATTTGGTTTTAATTTTGCAGTTTCCTGTCCAAAAAATTGTCTGGATGGTAGGTTTCTCACGCACTCTTAGGATAATATGAATTTTTTGATCCACACAAATGACTTCGGGAAATACGCGGTCAAAATTTTGCGAAAGCACTTTTAGATCGCCATCGAATTCCGATTGGGAAAAATGATCGCCTTCTTTGGTTTTGATTTTTGATCTTGCGGTCGAAGAATCAAAATCATCGGCACTGGAGTTGTCTAGTACGATTTCGATTCGTTCAATGATTTTATTTTCGTATTGGAATGATTCTGCTAAGATTGCTGAAAAGGAAAAAAGAAAAAAGGTTAAAGCTAGCTTATTAAATCTGGTTATAATTGACATATTTCCTCTTATGTAAAGCACGGAATCATAAGTACAGATGAAATATATTGCAACTAGAAAAAATAAACTAAAAAGTTGATCTACCTGAAAATGCTCGCGCAAGCGTTCCCCCATCTACATAATCAAGCGAGTGACCCATGGGGAGGCCAAAAGCAAGGCGTGAAATGTTAATGGGAAGGCAACTAAACTCTTCTTTTAAATAGAGGGAAGTTGCATCCCCTTCAAGGGTTGAGTCCAGTGCAATAACGACTTCTTGAATGTTATATTTGGCAATACGCATCTTTAGTTTGTCAATTTTCAAATTTTCGGGGCCAATGCCACACATCGGGGATAATAATGAACCAAGTACCTGGTATAGTCCCTTATATTCTCCGGTATTTTCGATGGCATAGGCATCCTTTGGTGAAGCTATAATACATAAAAAACCATAGGAGCTACGCAATTCATCGCAAAAATAGCAGTTTTCTGCATCAGCCAAACAACCACACTCTTCACAAAGTTGCAATTGATTAGGAATTTCTTGAATTGTCTTGGCCATTTCAGTTAACTGGTCAGGTTTTGAATTGAGGAGATGAAAAGCGAAGCGCTCGGCGCTTTTACTGCCAACACCCGGTAGTTTTTTTAATACATCGATAAGTTTTAGTAGGTGATCTGGGTAGCGCATAACTTTAAAACTCCATAATTAAGTAAAAAAAAGGCAAAAAGACAAACTTTAATTGATTTATAAATTGTATCAATTACTTATTTTTATAACAAGTTTCATGCAAGCCGTTTAAGTCCTTAACTCCTTTTTTGTCATTTTTGTCCTTTAAAAATAGAGAATTAACCAAAGTTTATTTTGAATTAAATTCTTTTTTTTGGTAAAGTAAAGCCTTACTTCGATCAATTAAAGGTTGAAAGGGTTTTCAAACTTTGCATAATTTAAAGTAGTTTAGATGAAAATAAAAGCAAGAATTACAGGTTTAGCTTCTTATCTACCAAAAAAGGTCTTGTCAAACTTTGACCTTGAAAAAATGGTGGAAACATCAGATGAGTGGATCACCTCGCGTACAGGAATTAAAGAGCGAAGAATTGCAGCCGAAGATGAGTTTTCCTCAACAATGGGTATAATTGCTGCAAAAGAAGCCTTAAAAAAAGCAAATTTAAAAGCAGAAGATATTGACATCGTTCTTGTTGCCACAATGACCGCAGACTACATTTCACCAAGTACAGCAGCAATTATTCAGGCAGCAATTGGAGCCACTAAAGCTGCAGCTTGTGATTTGCAAGCGGCTTGTACAGGATTCATTTATGCTATCTCAATGGCAAAGGCTTATGTTGAATCAGGGATGTACCGCAGCGTACTGGTAGTTGCCTCAGAAAAAATGAGCTCATTCATCGATTACAAAGATCGCAATACCTGTGTTTTATTTGGCGATGGAGCGGTCGCTGCAGTAGTAACTAATGAGGGCAGTGGACTTTTAATCGATTATGTCTCACTTGGTGCC
>JBBSJT010000172.1:0-2786 GCA_038257035.1 Chlamydiia bacterium | reverse complement strand
TCTAATTTTCTAATTGTTATTTAAACAAAAACTATGAACCGAAATTATTTTTTAAGGCAGTGCATCGCAGTTGGTTCTTTTATTTCAATTCCCTTTGTCTTAGCGGCGCAAAATCTTACTAAAAAAAGAGTTGACAAGGGAATCAAAGTTGACGCCGGGAAAGACAGATTTGGCGAAGGCATTTCTCTGCTGGAAGGAGACAAATTCTTTTGCAAAGTTTCTACAAGTGATACCGATGGCGACTTGTATATTTTGGAATCCACAAGAGATAAAAAGGGTGGACCACCATTGCATTACCATTTTGAACAGGATGAATGGTGGTATATAACTAAAGGAGAGTTTTTATTTAAAGTAGGCGATCAAACATTTATGGCTAAAGCTGGTGACAGCGTTTTCGGTCCACGAATGGTGCCTCATGCATTTGCAAAAACAAATGATGGAGTTGCAAAAATGTTAATTGGATTTCAACCTGCGGGAAAGATGGAAGAATGCTTCAAGAAAATCAGTGAAGGAGTAACAAAAAACATGCCTGAAGAAGAGCGGAATAATTTTAGAAAAGATCATGGATTTGTAGCAGTTGGGCCGGCATTGACATTTCTGAAACAGTAATCAAATAAGACTTCGATAAGTACGAACGCACAAACAATATGCGTAGTAAGAAAGCCCCCGCTTTAAAGGATGATTTTTAAAAAGAAAGAAGGCTTTGAAGTTAATACAAAGGGGCTTTTTGCAATACCATGTTCAGCGACACCCTCGTCTTGGCCGGTATCCGAAGCGGACGCTTATTTTAACAGAATCGTCAAAGTTCATAACTAATACGATTAAACGAAAAACAATAACTCACTGATATTCTTGTGCAAGTGAAGAAAAAGTATGACCCTAATAATATTTCTCATCTCAATCAAAACATTCCTCTGGGCTAAGGAGATGCCAACTTCCTGGCCGGTATCCATACCGTAGATTCATAAAGAAATATTGTTCCCAGGTCAGCAGGTTGCTCATCATGCTGTTGGCTTCGGTTTCCATCTCGTTCGCAAGCTAGCTTTTTAGGGAAGCATTTTTCATTTCAAGGGAAAAATAAAAGGTCTTTTTGCTAATCTAAATGGCCAGCAGGATGGATTTACGAAACCCGATTTTCATAACCACTTTCTTCGCGAAAACGACTAAGCCAATTGAACATTACGAAAGATATTTTTTTGAAACAAAAGATCTAATTAGTTCGCACCTTCGGAAATTTAAGAGATATGTGTCATGCGGATTTACATCTTAGTAGTTCCCTCATTCAATCAAAGATTCTAATGACATAGACAGAACCAAGATTAAAAATTAATAATAATGAAAAGAATATTCTTATTGCCTTTTGTATTTATTTGTGTTTCCACCTATTCGCAAACAACTGATAGAAAGAAAGAACCTGACTGAAAAAAAATATATCGTGCCACGCCAACCAAAATCAATGACCGTAACTAAAATTTTTTTGTGAATAGCCAAAGAAAGCATCTCAAACTAAAATTAAGTGATCCTCGCCACATGCAGCAAACTCGTAAAAACGATAGGCTGCTCCTCAGACGTAATTGTTATTGAGCAATTGCTTATAAAAGGCCAGAAGGAAATCAGCAGGCTACGAGGTCAGCGACCTAACCATTTCGATGCTTCAAAAGAAAAGGAACTCGTGGATGTATTTTTTAACCGCATTGAAGCGGTATCGCTCGTAGGCCCGGAATTACAACTCAGCATGTGACCGGTTTTATGGTGGAGGTTGCTCCTCTTCTCCCCCCGGGAGACCTGCTCTCATCACAAAGGCAGCTTCGCTGGACACACAACCAGTTTTGCACAAGCGGGGCTGACCTGCTAACCATCAGCATTGGTAAATGTTTCAGCCAAAGTTTCATCTGACGTAACTCTGTTGAGCAATAGTAATAACAATGAACTTTTATTTATAAATTTAGCATCGGCTATGGGCTGACGATTTTCAAATACCGCCACATCGCCGCCAACGTTGGCTGCTATGTTCTCGAAGCTTGCAATACTTTTAACTAAATCTATCTAAATGAAACAGTTGACTTCTATTTTCTTATCATTATCTATTATCAGTTGCAATCAGACGCCAGAAAAAAGTTCGGGGATACCTTCGGTAAATGTGGACTCTTTGAGAGCGATTTTCCTTTCAGGCTGGAATAATAAAGATTCCGCAGCAATCATGAATACAATAGCAGACAACGCAATTGTCATGAATGATTCTTTAATTCATAATGGACATAAAGCAATTGGCGACAATTGGATTAGTGGTGGCATTAAAGTTCTAAGTAATATTAAAACATCATCCGTTACTAAAAACAATGGCCAGCTCTTAGCATATGACGGTGGAACTTATAGCCTCGACCTAACTCCTCCAGGCGGACCCCTTCTTAACGAAAAAGGAAACTATAGTTTAGTATGGACAAAACAGCAGACTGGAGAATGGAAATTAACACTCATTCATATTGAAGATATAACTAGAATGCCCGACATTAAATAGGCATCTCAATACTGACAACCACAGACGCCCAACAAAAGTATTTGTAAAGGCAGTGCTGGATAATCGAACATCAGCTATGTACAAGCATCAGCAGTGGTTCGGGCGCGACGTTCAATGTTCAGCTTTGATTTTTAACTATAGGTATTGCCAATGACAGGTTATCATTTAACGTACAGGCCTTTACAAATGTCCAATGGCTGTAACTAGATCTTTACTTATCATAATAAAGCCTAAAACAGATGAATAAGAAAAAAGTAGTAGCCATCTC
>JBBSJT010000171.1:0-2823 GCA_038257035.1 Chlamydiia bacterium | reverse complement strand
TTTACAGGATATGCAGGATCGCTACGCGGCAGGATCGCTTCGCGGCAGGATAATAACAACCTCTAAGCTATATTGGAGGTTGGTATTAACCTGCCGCGAAGCGATCCTGCCGCTTAGCGATCCTGCATATCCTGTAAAAAATCAAATAGTTTATAATAATTGACTATGTGATTTATTTAATAATTTTAAAAGTTCTCTCTGCAGCTCTCTTAAGTGTTCTCGGTGTTAAAAAAAAATGAATTAAATGATGGTTTTAAAATCGGTGAAGAGCTGCAATGCCAACGATGTCGCAGTCGCAAATATTTAAACTTATTGAAAAACCATAATCATCAAAGTACCCAACAATTGATTGCCACATATCATTTTCCGATTCCACGCTTTCTTCACAACGTGTAAAAGTCCCAAATGGAAACAAACGTTTTTTAGTCCTAAAATATTCTGTAGCTATGCAAACAATTGCTTCAGCAATTTTTGGAATTCTATAACCTTTTTGCCCATTAATTTCAAATTTTTCAACTCTATTTTTTTGTTCAAGAAAAGATTGATTTCGACTATCGGGGATTATATGGGTTGTCATTAAAACCCAACCTGATTTAATAATTTTGGCCCCCTCTTGTTTAATGATTTCATCTCGACAGCATCGAATTGCATAGATAGAAAACTCAATTCGCTCTTCTAATAATTTTTCAAAATTTGCAATGGTAACAGGTTGGGCTTTAATTTTTTCAGGGATCCATACCAACATGTGAGTGTCAATAATTCTTTTATCTTCAAAGGCTGGACAATCACTTTTTAGAATTTTATTAATATTATTGGGAAGTGATTCATAGGCTTTTTCTATTTCATCTCTTGAAACAGTCACTTTACCACGAATTTTAGCCCATGGTGAACAATATTTGTTCCAGCTTGAGGGATTGAAGCAAAATCCCTCATAAATCATTTTCTTGGTAAGCATAGAATCATTTGTCAAATCTTTCCACTTCTTATCAACCAATGAGCATATCCGAAGATTCTTAAAATTCCATTCAGTTAATTGAAAAAAAATAAGCTTCCAGAGATCATCAAGAAGATTGAGCAAAGGTGAGGGTTGCTTTAACGGTTGATTATAATCTGTAGCCCCCCGACTAGTATGTGATAGATGGAACATGATTACCTGGGGGAAAAATTCACTAAGATATCTGTTTTTGGTCTTATTGTATATTTTCCTATCACAGAAGTTACGGTTGTATCTGTTGTTAAAGAAGCGTAAGATAAAATTTCATCCACGCAATTGATAATTAACATTTCAGCAACCTTTTTTCCTATGCATTCATGCACACCGCTTCCAAAATGCGGAATATTAATAGCAGCCTCTAAATTTTCCCTGTAGGGATCGAAAGTTTCAGGATTTTCAAATTCAAGTGGATTATGCCCTGCAATCATCGGAGATGTTCTAATCAGATCTCCTTTTCGGATGTAATGCTCTTTTCCTTCTCCTTGATCATCAAAATATTTTAATACCATGTCTGCGTTAGCTTCTCTTACACTTCCTCTAACGGAGTAAAGTCTAAGGGTTTCCAAATACGCATTTGCAATTCCATCACCGTTTTCAGCATGCATTGCTTGAATGTCAGGATTTTTTGCATATTCATAAAGAAGAAAACCTAAAAGATAGCCTGTAGGCTCTGCTGCTGCCAACAAGAGACCTTTTATATTTTCAAGAATTTCATTTTTAGTTAAAGATTTTTCAATAAGATGATAAACCAAGCTTGTTTTTTTATCGAATGTTGCCTCGTAGATTTTCTCACAAAGTTTGTTAACATCCAAAGAATCCATCTCGTAATTATGTTTTTTATTAACAAGATAGGGGCCATGCTCATATAGACCTAAGCACTCTTTTACAATTCCTTGTAAAAAACCTTTTTCGGGCTCAAGTTTTAAATCTGATGATTTATGGGCCAATAAATCTTTCCAGTACTCCGTACTACAGTAAATATCCTCATTCATGCATTCAGAGAATCCAAAAACTTGGGCAATTAAAATTTCTGTTATTAAATCATGACAACCATCGAATAACAAAACTTTTTTTAGTTCAATTTTTTCTTTAATCCAATTTTCTGTAAGCGCCAAACAGCCATTTGCTATTTGTTGAAGTTTATCCTCTGTAAAATATGAAAGAATAGCCTCTCTTTGAATTTGACTTTTGTCTTCAGTAGATGTTGCTAAATTCTCTTCTCCTAAGATGTGAGCGTATCTTTTGTGCATGCCGTAAGGCCCAAAAGGGCAAAATTTTTGCGTTTCTATCTCTTTTGGACCATAACGATGAAAGGTTTGTATTAACTTTTGAGCATTCTTATCAATGATAACATGGGTTGTTTTCTCTAGATTGGGCGATTGATAAATTTCACATACACCCAAACACTTAAGTTCTTTTATATGTTCAGATGCAAATAGAGAAACTGTGATCACCGTATTTTTCTCATGCGGCTTCAATTCTCTTGGCTCTAATGTAAAATTACTTTTTTGCTCATATTTGATTGGGGTAACCTGCATTGTCTTCCTCATAAAAAAATTTTGATCTAAAAATCAACATAAACCATCAAACCAAAAAATGAATAGAAAAAACTTTAAAAACTAGATATTCAAGTGAGACCGCCAATTTTTTTTACTATCAAGTAGCACCTATATATACTGATGCTACTTGAAAATGAAAATTTGCAATGTTCATAAAACTACTTATTATAACATCTTCGATTTTTTACAGGATATGCAGGATCGCTACGCTTCGCTGCGCGGCAGGATCGCTAAAGCGGCAGGATATTATCAACCTCTAACATATCCTAG
>JBBSJT010000170.1:0-2835 GCA_038257035.1 Chlamydiia bacterium | reverse complement strand
TAATGCAGGTCGAGGTTATTACAAGTTGGAAACCAGCAACTTAGGGCTGAAAGTTGCTTAGCTTAACGCATATGGGTTAAAACCCGTTGAACATGCGCAGGTTAAAACCTACGCTACAAAGCAATCTTAATCTCTTTACATTCAAGTAGTCTGTATAGTCAGATGTTAGATGCCGCCTGTGAGACCTATGTCGATCGGTTCCCGAGGAGAAATTGACTCCGCAATAATAGAAGCATTATTATGATTCACTTCTAAAAAGCCTCTTGAAACATTATAGTAACTTTTGATGTTGTTTATATCAGTAATGATGAGGATTCCCGGCTTTAAAGAGGTAATAATAGGCGCATGATCCGTCAATACACCAAGATAGCCTTGCTCGCCCGGTGCAATTAAGGATATTATGTCATCATCAAAGATGATTTCCTCAGGGGTTAATATTTGTAAACGATACATTTTAAGTCTTCTTTACAAGGTTTGCTTTTTCTAACACTTCTTCAATGGTTCCTACCATATAAAAATTCTGTTCATGAATGCTATCCATTTGGCCATTGACAATCATCTTAAAGCCTTTGATAGTATCTTTCAGTTCAACAAACCGACCGGGTTTTCCTGTAAAAGTTTCTGCCACAAAAAATGGCTGTGAAAGAAATTTTTGGATTTTGCGGGCTCTTGCTACAATCAAACGGTCATGCTCGGATAGCTCGTCAATACCCAAAATCGCAATGATGTCTTGAAGATCTTTGTATCTTTGCAATATTTTTTGTACTTCGTTTGCAATATCATAGTGTTCGTCCCCAATAATTTTTGGATCTAAAATTCCAGAAGATGATGCAAGCGGATCAACTGCCGGGTAAATGCCAAGTTCAGCAATTTGCCTTGAAAGCACAGTAGAGGCATCCAAATGGTTAAAAATACCTGCGGGTGCAGGATCTGTATAATCATCAGCCGGTACATATATTGCTTGGACAGAGGTTATGGAACCTTTTTTTGTAGATGTTATCCTTTCTTGCAAAGATCCAATATCAGTCGATAATGTCGGCTGATATCCTACTGCAGAGGGTACCCTACCAAGTAAAGCAGAAACTTCAGCTCCTGCTTGAACAAATCTGAAAATATTATCGATGAATAATAGAACATCCTGACGCTCTTCATCACGAAAATATTCTGCCATGGTCAGCCCGGTTAGCGCAACTCGCATTCTTGCGCCCGGTGGTTCATTCATCTGTCCAAAAACTAAACAGGTTTTGGACAATACTCCGGAATCTTTCATATCAAGCCAAAGATCATTGCCCTCTCGTGTACGTTCACCTACTCCACAAAATACAGAGTAACCTCCGTGCTGGATGGCAATATTGCGAATTAACTCCATAACAATGACAGACTTACCGACTCCTGCACCACCAAAAAGACCGACTTTTCCACCCTTAGGATAAGGGCAAAGTAAATCGATAACTTTGATCCCTGTTTCAAAAACCGTAGTTTTTGTTTGCTGTTCGGCAAATTTTGGGGCTTGACGATGAATTGGCCATTTAAGAGTTTCCTCTAGATCACCTTGATGATCAAGCGGTGTTCCTAACAAATTAAATAAGCGTCCGAGCGTTGACTTACCCACGGGAACCGCAATGGGTGCGCCGGTATCTATGACTTTCATCCCGCGAGTTAGGCCATCCGTTGAAGAAAGAGCTATGCAACGGACTAGATTTTCTCCAAGATGCATTGCAACTTCGGCTGTGAGGTCGATTTTTTTTTCAGGATCTTTTATGGTAATGGCATTGAGCAGATTTGGAAGTTCGTGAGGTGGAAATTCCACATCAATTGTAGGACCGATTACTTGTCTTAAAATTCCATCAGCCATATAAAATCCTATGATAAGCTTTTTGCACCGGAGGTGATTTCTATCAATTCCTGAGTAATTCCGGATTGACGAACCTTATTCCGCGTAAGAGTTAATTGTTCAATCATTTCTTCACTATTTTTGGTCGCTGTTCGCATCGATAGAATACGAGCACCAAGTTCTGATGCATAAGCATCATTTAAGACAGATTGTATTTTTGTCACGCAATATCGTGGGATAATCTCGTCAAAAATGGTCACTATATCCGGTTCATAAATATAATCGGCATTAAAGGGTTTTAAACTTTGAAGCTCAGTCATTTCTATATTTAAAAATTTGGATGTACGCACTTCCCTTGAAGCCATATTTATAAAATGGGTATAGACTAGCCAAATTTCATCGAGCTGTTTATTTAAATAAAAATTCATCAAAATATTTGAAAATTCTTCTATTTGATCATAAGTAATTTTGCCACCCCAATTTTCTAATTTAGAGAGGATTGGCCATTTTTTCCCTTCAAAGTAATCTACTGTTTTTTTGCCAATTACAATAATGTCCACTTCATGTGGCTTGTACGTGGCTAAAAATTTTTCTGCGGTATTAAACACATCATGGTTATATCCTCCACATAATCCCCTATCTGCTGCAACAATAACTAATCCGGTTTTTTGTACAGGACGAGGTGTAAGCAACGGGTGGTGCAATTGGGAGGATACTGCAATCAAATTATCCAAAATCTCTTTTAATTTTAAAGCGTAAGGACGACTGTTTTCAGCTTTAACTTTCGCTTTTCGTAAGCGTGAAGATGCTACCATCTCCATCGCTTGGGTGATTTTACGAATATTAGTAACTGAATGAATTTTTTTGCGAATGTCTCTTAATGTTGCCATCGTTCTCTAAAATCTTTTGTAAACTTTGCTACAGCTTCTGTTAATTTATTAAAAGTCACACTATCCAACTCCTTCGTACTTGCAATAGTGAAGGGAATATCGGGATAATTG
>JBBSJT010000169.1:0-2895 GCA_038257035.1 Chlamydiia bacterium | reverse complement strand
CCAGAAATAGTAAATGCCGAACTCGAACGTTATACCGATAACAAGCACAAGCACATCGCCTCATTAGAGCGATTGACAAATCTACTCTACAACAACTGTAAACGTTTAGAGCGATGCAATAGCAATGGTAAAGATTACTTGCCGATACTTCGTAGCGAATTGCGCAAATTCAGACGCTTGCAACATTCTTGGATGATGACCTTGTAATTAATTTAGAGACTTAATCTCAATCCTGTGTTATCAGAAGTTACAATCTGACATTCCGCTTGGTGATATTTCTCGGATTTAATAGTATTCAATAACCAATCAAAATAATTCTTTGATCTCCTATGAAAGCGGTAATTTAAAGTAGTTTCCATATCCATATAAATTTGATTTAAATTCATTTAGTAAATTGAGGGTAAACAAACATACCGCCACTTTTGGAGATAAGGATAAAAATTAGTTCAACAGCCTAAATAACTCTATAAATAACAGCATCTTACAATTTTTGACGATGAAAGGGAGCTCTTTTACCAACTATCAATTTTGTCTATGAATTGCTTTTATCAGGTATCATTCTCTTTAAAACTGCTGTGGTATAGGTTCCATTCATTCGAATGACTTGTTCATCTTTAATATTTAAAAGATGCAACCGTCACTTAAATGATTACCATAAATGATTGACTGTTGATATAACACCTTTTTGGCAAACCACAGATTATAAAAGAGTTAATGAATTTCTTATGGCTTCTTTACTCTTCGAATTAAATAGAAAACCTATCCCAACAGTTTGAGCATCCAGATTTTTATGCTAACTTACATAGGTGGGGAAATTAAGAAAAATCATGTACGTTACCATTGCTATAATCGCTTTGATTTTAGCGGTATGTTCCATAGCCTCCATATTTAGGGACACTGAAAATCGGTTTTTAAAAATGCTCGACTTTACACGTATCCAGTTGTTTTTAACCTCCTTCCTGTGCTTAATCATCCTTGCCATAACCGCTAAAAAATGGAAATGGTATGACTATCTTCTCATTACGGCAATCTTAATAGGATTGGTAACCAATGGTGCATATCTCATTAATTACACTCCTTTGGTGCCGGTTGCAGTGCCTTTTGCGAAAGATTTGAAAAGTACGGACGAGCAGTTCACGTTGCTCATCGCAAATGTGAAAATGTCCAATAAAAACTCACAAGAATTGATTAAATTAATTGAACTGAAAAACCCAGATCTCATTCTGGCAATGGAAGTCAACAAGTGGTGGGATGGCCAGTTGAAAGCAATTGAAAATAAGTATCCCTATTCACAACATACCATTAATGAGGTTGCTTATGGAATGGTACTTTACAGTAAATTCCCGATTAAAGAGTTGAACGTAAATTATCTACAAAATAAAAATGTGCCCTCATTTGAAAGCATTATTGAGCTGCCTAAAGGAAAAATATTTAGCTTTTATTGCGTTCACCCAGTTCCTCCTACACATTTTAAAAACTTGCCAGATAACGAAGGGCAACAAGAATCTGCTTTTAAAATATTAGGAAAAGAAATTAGTTCTAGACAGTACCCTACACTACTCGCCGGCGATTTAAACGACGTTGTTTGGTCACATGTCGATAAATTGACAGGAACTCAAAACATCCTCTACGATGTGCGAGTGGGAAGAGGCTTCTTTAATAGTTACAACGCTGAAAATATTTTTATGAAATGGCCACTGGACCATATCTTTGTTACCAATGAATTTCGATTAAAATCACTGATTCGACTACAAGACATTGGTTCAGACCACTATCCCATATTTGCTACATTGGTATTATAATTCTATATAGCTCACTACTGTCTTTTAGCTTGCAACCCGCATCTCTGTTTACTAATTCTAACTTCACTTTTTTTCATTTTATAATCGGTATAGATCAAAATTTAGGTCTCTAAAAGTTATACTATTGACACTTTGAAAACAAAATACTATAAGCGAGAAAATCGGCGACATAAAAAAAACAGGAAACCAACAGAAAAGACTCTAGCACAAAACATGCAAGAGGCAGTAAACAAATGCATAGCAAAAAAAGACTACAGCTTGGGTTATATACGCATCCTGATTTTAGAGTTTAATCAAAAAAAATTTTGAAACTTCCAAAAGAAACCCTTAAAATAAGTCAGTGGTTTCTTTTGCCCTAAAAAAAGCAAAACTTATAATTCATAACGCACTAATCGTTTTGGGTCAACCTTCTGCTTATTTAAGACAATCCACCTAAACTTGTTGAACTAATTTAGAGGCAAATTAAAATGCTTGAAATCATGGAACGAGAAAACAAGGAACCATCGAAGATTCAGAATACGCCCAACAACCAAAACGCACCATCTGACAAGAAACCACACCCAGATAATAAAAAGCAGGAAAAGGAATATCGTGAGCAGAAAAATAATTCTGATGACGACAATACAGACGTAACAGATGAATCGTAAATAAAATCATACGTCCAGCAAAACCTTAAATTAAATCAAAATTAATAATAACCAAAAATTCAAACACAATGAAAACTTTAGAAGACTTATTCGAACATCAATTGCAAGATCTTTACAGTGCAGAAAAACAACTTATAGAGGCATTACCTAAAATGGTAGAGAGTGCTAAAGACCCAAATCTAAAAAAAGCATTCGAAAGCCATTTGGAAGAAACAAAAACTCACAAAAAGAGACTAGAGGACATATGCAAGGATTTGGGTGTAAAGCCAGAAGGCGAAAAATGTAAGGCCATGGAAGGTCTCATCAAAGAAGCTGAAGGTTTTATCAAAGAAAAAAAGGATGATGATGTCCACAATGCAGGAATCATTGCCGAAGCCCAAAGAGTAGAGCACTACGAAATTTCTGGCTATGGCACTGCCGTTCGTTATGCTACGGAATTAGGTCAT
>JBBSJT010000168.1:0-2991 GCA_038257035.1 Chlamydiia bacterium | reverse complement strand
TAGAACCGAAGTAGGTCCCTTCATATTGTACATCCCCCGAGCGCAGCAAACACTTTTCCGGAGATCTAAAATCATAACCATGAATGAGAGGTGCAAGGCAATCCAAGTTATATCCACAAGCCATAATTTCGCGGGAAAATCCAACTTCACACCTAGCAATGACAGCGAATTTATCACTATTAACCGTAAAAACACGGGCCTTCACACCTATAGCAAAACCTACCTCATCAGTCGCAAGCAACATACTCTGAACATGTGGGTTCCAGGGACCATAAAGTCTTGGATCGGGGCATATATGAATAGTGGTGCCCACCAATTTTACTTCATCTGTAATCATATCGGTAAAGATTTTCGTCCAAGAGCAATTGGAATTCTTTTGATGAAACCAATGAACAAATGGCCCGCGCACAGTATCATTTAATAAAATTAATTTGAATTTTTTCTTATGTTTATCTAATTTTATACATTGGATAGCATCGCTCCAAGCACCAAAATCATAACCTAAATTATGACGGTGCAATTTAAGAATATTGCCCGACATGGATTGGATTGCATTTTCAGGAGGCTTATCCAAATAATTGTAGATTAAGCAAACAAGTGTAGTTGGGTCATCAGGAATTCCATAATCTACAAAAAAATTATAGTTCTCATCAGCCCCTTCAGAGTAACCTACAGTATGACAATAAAGTACAATCGTCTCAAAATTATCTAAATTTTCTATAGGTATGATGAATTCAGAACGGTCTGAAAATTTTTTACATTCTTCGTAAAATATCAATACCTTGCTTTCTTTTGTAGTTAAGACAAGTTGTTTTTGATATCCAGGACAGGGATCGGGCCAGTTACATGAGGATAACATCGTTGTCATGACTTGGGGAGTTAGCAAATCCAACCTATTTAAATGTGGATTTTGCTTTAAAAAAGCTGTAAAGATGGGGCTAACATCTACCATGGTGCCCACAACGCCATATTCTATTGATATTATTTGGGAATCTAACAGTTGGTTAAAACTCTCATTCAGTGGCTTTGCTGCATTAAAAGGCTCTGCCACTAAATGAGAAGTAGAACAAAAAAGAGCAAAAAACAAATAAATTATTCTTAATAACATTTAAACCGTGAAAAATTAAAAAGGTGTTTTATCAAAATCGTAAGCATTCGGAAAAGTTTTCAAAATTAAATCGGCAAGTTCATCATTTTTTGTGTAAATCCCTAAGCCATAGGATTGCAAGAAATAAAGCTTGCGTCCACCCGTTAACTCTCTAAAGAGTTTAATCACTTGAAAATCAGGACGGTCAACATTGATATCATGAAATAAAATAATTCCCTTTGTATCTACAAATTTTGACCAATCAGTAAAATTTTCTGAAACGGCTTCATAGCTATGGTATCCATCAATATGAAGGATATCAATCGCTTTTTTCCAAATCAAACTAACTTCATAAAAATCACCCTGAACAAGTTCAAGATTGGTAAGGTTATGCTTTTCTTTTAATGCTAAAACTTGATTGTAAGTATTACGTATACCTGTTTGTGGATCACCTTCAAAGAGGTCGACACCTGTAACGGTACAACCCGGCATATCACAGGCTGCTAAAGAAAAAACAAATGTGCTATAGCCATAATCAACTCCTAGATCTACAATTTCTTTTGGCTTTATAGTATTTACAAGCCATTCTGCAAATGGACGATGTCCAGTCCAGGCAGAAGGAATCGTTTCTACATTAAAATCTCGGAGTTGTATTGGACTGCTACTTTCTGCCATAACAGTTTTGTCTCCACTGTTTGCCATAACAGAAGGAGCATAAAACATACTAACACCTAATGATAAAACCACGGACATAATCCCAAGATATATAGCTTTATTTTTTTTCATAACCATTTTACCTATTCCTTAAATCAATATTTTTTGTCTAAATGTCATTAAGACCTGATTTTTTTGCTTAAATTAAACGCTGTTTATATTTTGTATTTTAAATTTAGTCAATTGAATATTTTACAATTTAACTGCTATTCGACTTTAAATACCCTTATCGACCTAGTGTTAAGAAGAAAAAGCGTTAACACAAATATTGGCTCTTGGAACTAACTTTTAAAGTGTTAGCATTCACAACCTTACGAAATTGTGAATGCTAAATTTAAATTAGTAGGAAGGAGCGCCTCTTTTAATAGACTGAAGTGGTAGTTTTGTACGTTTTTCAATCACAACAACGCTATCATAAAAGTGAATGCCATGTGCTGAATTAGTAAAATCATTAGGGCGCAAGACTGCATCTCTAGAATGCCATGCATTAAGTTGATCGATCAGATTTTTAGTATATTCAATAAAACTGACCGGGTTCTTATATCCACCGCCATATTCTGCCCAATAACTTGTGTGTAAGTCTTCACAAATATAGATTCCACCCTCTTTTAAGCTTGCCCACATCTCTTCAAAAGTCACGCGTTGTTGATTCATTGTATGGCCACCATCATCAATAATGATGTCTAGCTTTGGCTCAATTGCCAAAATTTGTTTTAATGAAATTGGATCCTCTTGATCTCCAATTACGACAATGATATTTTCCTCTTCCAACTCTTTACATTGTGGATTAATGTCAAAGCCAATGATTTTCGCATTTTCTCCAAAATAATATTTCCACATCTGTAACGAGCCACCATGAAAGACTCCTAATTCAACCATCGTGATAGGTTTATTTCGAAATTTAGATAAATGCTGCTCATAAATTTCAAAGTAGTGAACCCATTTGTGGATCAAACGGTGTTCATGATTTTCAAAATAATCACGCAAAATAGTTCCATCGTTTTTATCAGCAGGCTTTTCATCTACTAATACTTCCGCAGAAGGTTTATTTGCATCAGCTGGGGAAAAAAAGGATGTTTGTGCAAATGTTAAGTATGCAGCAAGCATTGCAGTCATCACAAGAAATTTTATAAACATTGTCTTCCCTAATGTTAAGGTGTTGTTTTTTGATAGAACATATTTAGCAATTC
>JBBSJT010000167.1:0-3020 GCA_038257035.1 Chlamydiia bacterium | reverse complement strand
GGGATTTCCGGAAGCTACCGCACTTTTAAGCAATTTTACCGCTTCTTGCATATCTTCATTAACACCACTACCTTCCATATAAAGCATGGCAAGGTAAACTTCTGCTTTATGATCTCCGTTTTTTGCTGCAAGGGTAAGCCAATTGACGGCTTTTTTCTCATCTTTTACTACCCTAAGACCCTTTGCGTAATTAACCCCAAGATTGTATTGTGCAAGGACGTGATTTTGTTTTGCAGCTTTTTTCCACCAATGTATTGTTTGAGCAGGATCTTTATTTACACCCAATCCTTTGTTATAGCAAGAGGCCACATTATATTGAGCTGTCGGATGCCCCTGTTCTGCAGCAAGCGTCCACCATTTAAATGTTTCTTTATAATTTTTTTCATTGTTATACAAAACACCAAGATTAAATTGCGCTTTTATATGACCTTTCTTAGCAATCGGTATCCACCATTTTAAAGCTTGTTTAAAATCTTTTTGTTGAGAATAGTGATGTCCAAGATTGTATTGAGCTTCCACATGACCTTGATTTGCACTAAGCGTCAATAACCTCAAAGCTTCTTTAAAATCTAGATTTACGCTAACGCCCAAAAGATGGTAGCACCCTAACTTATATTGAGCACCTGCATGACCTTTTTCTGCTGCAATTTTCATACATGTTACGGCGTTATGATAATTTCTAACAACACCTTGGCCTTCATCATATAACATTCCAAGCTCATAATAAGAATCTATATGCCCTTGTTTTGAAGCCATTAGAAACCAATGCGCTGCCATTTCATGACACTTGTATGTGCCTGCAGTTAAATAAAAGATGCCAAGTGAATATTGTGATTCTACATGATTATTCATTGCAGCAAGAGTTAGCCATCTCGACATCTCGATTCTATCTAGAAAATCTTCGCGTGCATAAAATTTGCCAAGTAAATATTGGGCACTTACATCACCCATTTCCGCTGCGATTTTCCAATATTTTATCGATTTTTCAGGCTCGGTTTTGTTCGCTATCTCCCATTTATGATAAAATAATCCAATATGACAATAAGCTGCGCTTTGTTTAATCAAGGAAAGCTTTTCCCAAACCTTATCAATAACTTCTTTTGCATCAATGTGACCTTGCAAGGAAGCTAACAAAATATATGCGCATCCCTTTAAATTGTCCTGTTCAACACCATAACCCTCTAAATAATTCAAACCTAGCCAGTAGATCGATTTTGTATTTCCCTGTTCAGCCGAATTTTCAAAGAGTTGAACAGCTTTTTTGTAATCTTTTTTAACGCCTTTGCCTTGCATGTAGCAAACTCCAAGCTCATATTGCGTTTCATGATGGTCCCCTGCCAATCTAAACCATTTAACAGCTTCTTTAGCGTTTTGCTTCATGCCCTCACCATCTAGATAATAGATTCCAAGCATATGCGATGCTTCCATATCCCCTTTAGAAGCTTTTAAAAAAGCCTCTAAAAAAAGTTTATTCTCTTCTTTTGGTGTACTTAAATAATTTAAGCAAAGTTGCTTATTATTTGCTGGATTAGTAGAAATCTCACAATAAAATACATGATTGATTCTATTCTTTGTTATAGGGTTCACGTCATTTGAAAGATTCCAATTAAAAAAATCAGTTCCATCAAAGTAAGAATAGTTTGAAGATACAACATCTTGAACTGCAGCAAAAACATAAGGCAGGAGTCTTTCCTTTTTTGCATAAAACGCTTCGGAAAGTTTCTGTTTTTTCTCTGTTATGGGTAATTTATCTACAGTGCTGTTTAAATCAATAAATAAAGATGATTTTAAGGGTTTTAATTTTAACAAATCGCATTGAGCATCAAGTTTCATATAATTCGTATTTCTCGAAATAGTATGAATAACAGTGTTATCTAAAACCTTTCCCTGCTCTAATTTTCCGATGTATTTAAAAAAGCTATTAAAATCTGAAATTTTAAATTGATAAATAACACATTTTTCATTACTTGTTAGTGGATTTGACCACTTTTTTTTGGTCCAATCCATTAAATTTGTCGCATCAAAAAAATGAAAATGTGAAGAGCCTATGTCTTGGATCAGGGCCAAAACATAGTCCATTTTGTCTTTCAACTTAGCGTTAATTAAATCTAAAAAAGATTCCCCGCAAATAATGTCCTCTTTTTTTGTATCTAAATAGCCCTCGACTTTAAGAGGAGCAAAAATCAAGGGAAGTTGAATAGGTATTAAGCGATGGTTTAAGGGATTCACAAAGCCTCCATAATTTATTAAGGCTATATATTAGTATAAAAATCTTTCAATGTCAACCTTGACATTAACTACTTAATCTTACATACTAAAAAAATTAAAACTTAATACTAAAGGCAATTTTATGACTACTTTTATAGACAAATGTTACCACGTTGCATGCGCAATCCCCCGGGCCCAAACAGTTATTGGTATAAGTTTTGCTATAAAAGACTTGGTCGGCATTATTAAAGACATAGCCATGAACACCCTATTTAAAGGTTATGCTGATGATGTTACTACAACTTTAGATGATTTGAATATTAAAGATAAGCTTTTAACTCTAATGAGTGAGCAAAATAGTGAATTTTTTAGGACTGGTTTAAAAAGTAGGGCGCTTTTTAATTATAGAGCTTCTATTGAAGGAATGAATGATATTCAAAATGATTTAAAGGATATGGGCTTGTTTATGTCGGTTTCGGAAATTACTCATCTTCTGTATCATGAAGAGAAAGACCTTTTAATTAAAACAAAAGCCTTTACTGATGCACGTATTGTAGCTGCAATTCAAGAAAATAATAGACAACTTCATGATTTAAAGAAGAAGTCATTCTTTACAGAAACAGTCCCTGCAAATGAGCGTCTTTACAACCTGGCAACAGCCATTATTTCAGCAATCCCGGTCGTTGGTACAGTCTATAACGTTTCTGCTTTAGGCTATTTTTGCTTCATCAAATCGTAAGCGCTCTTGATTTACAGCGTTTCTGATTTTTTACCATTGAGCCAGCGAGAGACACATGAGGTCAGTGAGAGGC
>JBBSJT010000166.1:0-3027 GCA_038257035.1 Chlamydiia bacterium | reverse complement strand
GGGAAGCATCGATAATTGGTGTTTTAATTTCCTATTTGAACCAATCCACCCAATAGGGGAACACGATAGAACACACCTTCGTTAAAGTTCAACGCACGAAGGCCGTCGGCAGTATAGGCATGAAACCAAAAAGTCCCTTCAATTGTTTTTGGACTCGAATTTATAATATCTTCTACAATAATTTGTCCTCCCGCAGGATAAAGGGAAAGACTTGGATCTGGAGCATTGGCGGTCGAGTAGACAGTACCATCAAAATCTTTGAATATGGCAACATTTCTGCTTTGGCCTCCTACTTCAAATGTGCCTCTTGTATCTGCTGTAGTAACCAACTGCAGTGTTCCGCTGTTATTTCTGCCTTCAATCAAAAAACCCCCAAAATCGATGTCTGCCGCATAGCTTTGGGCTCTCCATAAATTTCCGTCCTTATTTCCCTGTATTGCAGGGGTATTAAACTCCACTTCATCTCTACAACCCAATAAGGTCAGCACAGTCAATAAAAGTAAGGCAAGCTTTTTCATTTAGTTAATTTTATGCTATTCAAAAATTAATGAATCGCTAATTAAAGAAAAAATAACGTTTTTAAAAGCCTAAAGTATAATAATATTTCATAGAAGTCTTAATAACGGATTAAAATGTTATACAAATCGAAAAATATAGTATCTTTGCACACTTATTAATAATCAAGGTCGAGAACCTTACAAATTAATTATTTATGCCAGTAAAAATTAGATTACAAAGACACGGTAAAAAAGGGAAACCTTATTTTTGGATTGTTGCAGCTGATGCGCGTTCAAAAAGAGATGGTAAATATCTTGAGAAATTAGGTGCTTACAATCCAAACACAAATCCTGCAACAATCGAATTGGATGTTGATGGTGCTGTAAAGTGGTTACAGAATGGTGCACAACCAACTGACACTGCAAGAGCAATTTTATCTTACAAAGGCGCTTTAATGAAAAATCATTTAGCAGGTGGTGTGAGAAAAGGCGCTTTGACTGAAGAACAAGCTGATGAGAAATTCAATGCTTGGATGGAAGAAAAAACAGGCCTTGTGGATACCAAAAAAGACACATTGGCAAAAGCGCAAGCAGATGCTAAATCTAAAGCTCTTGATGCTGAAAAAGAAGTCAACGCAAAACGTGAAGCTGATGCCGCACAGGTAATTGCTGATGCAGAGGCTGCCGAAGCTGCTGCAAATGCGCCTGCTGAAGAAGAAGTGGTTGCTGAAGGTGCTGAAACTGTTGAAACAGAAATTGCAGTTGATGCTGTTGTTGCTGAACAAGAAGAGAAAGTTGAAGAAGCAGGAACAAAAACTGAAGAATAAAGAATTTATTTTTTATACTTTTAAACTCCGATATAAACTATCGGAGTTTTTTTTGTGAAATAGTATTCTGCACAATTGCAAAAACATGTAATTGTACAATCCCACATTTTTAAGGGATATTATGACAAATTGATTTTTTAATGTTGATATATTGTAATTGATAAACCATATATCGTCCCTACAGGACTTAAAATCGTTGGAATACTTTTTATGCTACCAAGGTTTCGTCCCTATCGGGACTTAAGAAGATTTACATTTTAAAGATATCAGTTTAATAAACAGATAATATGGACAAAAAAGATTGCTTTTTCGTAGGAAAGATTGTCAAAAAATATAGTTTCAAAGGCGAGTTACTTATTAAATTAGACACCGATGAGCCCGAAATATACGAGGACATGGAATCAGTATTTGTAGAATTACGCAACAATTTGGTACCATTTTTTATCGAATCGTCCCAACTTCACAAATCGGAATTACTTCGGATAAAATTTGAAGATGTCGATAGCGAGCAAGACGCAGATTCATTGTTAAAATGTGATTTGTACTTGCCATTGGAATTTTTACCAAAGCTGGAAGATGATAAATTTTACTTCCATGAAATCATCGGATTTACGGTTGAAGACGTCAATTTTGGAAAAGTTGGTATCGTGAAATCCATAAACGATTCAACTGCTCAAGCGTTATTTGAAATTGATAGAGATGGTATTGAAATTTTGATTCCTATGAATGATGCATTTATTAAAAATGTCGATAAAAAGAAAAAAGTGATTACTGTTGAGACTCCAGAAGGGTTGATTGAATTATATCTATCATAAATTCCAAAATTAAAAAAGCACCAAATTCCAATTGGATTATGGAAAATAATAAAATTTATGACTTAGAAGAAAGAACCTATCTTTTTGCAAGGAACTGCAGACTAATAATTGCTAAACTTTCTAAAACAATCTCGAATATTGAAGATGGAAAACAACTTGTTCGCTCTTCCGGTTCAGTCGCCGCAAATTATATTGAAGCCAATGAAAAACTTGGAGACAAAGATTTTAAATTCAGATTAAAAATCTCCAGAAAAGAAGCAAAAGAATCTATACTTTGGTTAAAATTATTGAGAGATTTAAATCAAACTTCTGAAGCTGAATTATCAATTCTAATTAAAGAAGCCGAAGAACTACGCAAAATCCTTTCCGCAATAATCAACAAATCTTAATTCTAAACGAGTTTTGGAATTTGGAATTTAAAAATTGGTGCTTTCAATGAAGCCATTTCGATTTAAAGAATTCACAGTCAATCAAGACCGTTGCGCCATGAAAATCGGCACAGACTCGGTGTTGCTTGGCGCTTGGGCTTCGGTTGAAAAAAATCCGTATTCCATTTTGGATATTGGAGCGGGCACAGGCGTTTTAGCTTTGATGATGGCGCAACGAAGTTCCTCCGAAGTTATTGATGCCATAGAAATTGATGATGGTGCTTACGAACAATGTGTTGAGAATTTTGAATCATCGCATTGGAGTGATAGACTGTTTTGTTATCATGCTTCCTTGGAAGAATTTGTTGAAGAAATTGATGCAAAATATGACCTTATCATTTCTAATCCTCCTTTTTATAAGCCCACTCTGCCTTCGGCATCTCTCCCAAAGGGAGAGAAATTCACGACCGATTCCAGACAAAATGCGCGATTCAATGACGCCATGCCGTTTCGACATTTG
>JBBSJT010000165.1:0-3032 GCA_038257035.1 Chlamydiia bacterium | reverse complement strand
TGAAAAAGGAAAAGGTAGTACCTTTATAATTAAGCTACCCTTAATATCATAATTATGGAAGAACAAAACAAAAAAATTCTATTAGTTGAGGACGATCCAAATTTTGGAACCGTATTGAAGGATTATTTAGCGATGAATGATTACGACGTTGTTCATGCAAAAAATGGCATGGAAGGTTTTGAAAAATTTAAAAAAGACGATTACGATCTATGTATTTTAGACGTTATGATGCCTTATAAAGATGGATTTACACTTGCAAAGGAAATAAGAGAAAAGAATGCCGAAGTTCCGATCATATTCTTAACAGCGAAAGCCATGAAAGAAGATGTGCTGAAGGGCTATAAAGTAGGTGCTGACGATTATCTTAACAAACCTTTTGATAGTGAAGTGCTTTTGATGAAAATAAAAGCCATCATGCAGCGTAAAGCAACAGATGTAGTTGCGGATAGTAAACAATTTGAGTTTAAAATCGGTGGTTTTGAGCTGAATTCCAAATTGAGATTTCTTAAATACAATGGAAAGGATCCTGTAAAATTGTCACCAAAGGAGAACGAGTTATTACGACTTTTGGCCTTGCATGAAAATGACTTGATGCCTAGGGAATTGGCGCTAACAAAAATTTGGAGAGACGATAATTATTTCACATCAAGAAGTATGGACGTTTATATAGCCAAGTTGCGAAAATATCTAAAGCTCGATGATAATGTGGAAATCTTGAACATTCATGGCGAAGGCTTTAGGCTGGTTGTTGGTGAAAAGTCATAAATTACATTAATTCATAAATACAAAAAAGCCTATCAAATGATAGGCTTTTGTTTTTCTAAAAAGTTTAAGCGTAAGTATTAGATAACTTTTACGTTTACTGCGTTCAATCCTTTTTTACCTTCTTGCAAATCGAATTCTACCTCATCACCTTCACGGATCTCATCGACCAATCCAGAAATGTGTACAAAATGTTCTTTGTTGTTTCCTTCTTCTGTAATGAAACCAAATCCTTTAGCGTCGTTGAAGAATTTTACTGTACCTTTATTCATAATAAATATTAAAAAATTAATTAGATGCAAATGTAAGATTAATTAATGGAATTATCAGATTTTTTTGTCTTTTTTTAAAAACTCTACTCTTGAGACCTAAATGCTAAACTCTTTTTTTGTAATCTTCAATCGTTTGTATCTTGCTTTTCAAATCACTTTCAAAATCAAACCACATTATGGTTTTGTTTTTTCTAAACCATGTGAGTTGTCGCTTTGCGAATCGGCGTGAGTTCTTCTTTATTTCAGATATCGCAAACTCAAGTGTGCCTTGCCCGTTGAGATATGTAAACAATTCTTTATAACCCACCGTATTCAGGGCATTTAAATGCTGTTTTGGCAACAAACTTTTCACCTCGTTGAGCAATCCGTTTTCCATCATCAAATCCACTCTGTGATTGATCCTGTCGTAGATAATGTTTCGTTCGGCGCTTAAACCTATTGGTATCGATTTAAAATTACGCGCTGTCTTCACCTTGTTTAAAAATGACGAATAGGGTAAACCTGTGCCAATAGATATTTCCAGAGCTCTAATAACCCGATGAGGATTATCTAATGCAATTGTTCGATAACTTAATTCATCCAATTCCTTCAAATGTTCTTGAAGATGAATTAGACCTTTAGATTCAAGTTGAAGATTTAGTGAATTTCTTATAGTTGCATCCACTTCAGGAAAATCATCCAAACCGTTAATGACCGCATCCACATACAGCCCAGAGCCACCAACCATAACCACCATATCGTTTGTTAAAAATAATTTGTCTAGTAATTTGATGGCATCTTTTTCAAAAGTTCCAACACTATATGGTTCGTCCACAGATTTGTGGTGAATAAAATGATGTTTTACCGTGGTGAGTTCCAGTTCTGTTGGGGCCGCAGTGCCTATGGCCATTTCCTTAAAAAATTGACGAGAGTCGGCTGAAATAATTTCGGTATTATAATGCTTCGCAAGTTTAATGCTCAACGCTGTTTTGCCTATTGCAGTGGGGCCAACAATACTTATGAGGAACTTTTTTTCAGACATTTCTATATAAGATGGTCATTTAAAACATGGCCGCACTTATAACAATATTTGGCGTTGTCGCTATGTCTATCTGCTGAACAATTAGGACATGATTGAGAGTTCATATGAACTTTTGCCGCTGGTATATGAGGGTCTTTCGGCTGGCCTTGAGCGGCATATTCTGCCGATACAATTCCTGTAGGTACAGCAATTATGCCATATCCCAAAATCATAATAATCGCCGCTATAAACTGCCCAACTGGCGTGATAGGTGTAATGTCGCCAAATCCAACAGTTGTTAGTGTTACGATACACCAGTAAATGCTGATAGGGATGTTGCTAAAACCACTGGCTTCACCTTCCACAAGATACATGAGCGTCCCGAAAATGACACATATAATGATTACAGCAAACAAAAACACAAATATTTTGGCACGACTGGCCTTTAAGGCATTCGCCAACATGTTGGAAGCTCCGAGATAGCGTGCCAATTTTAAAATTCTAAAAACCCTTAACAACCTTAATGCTCTTAAAGCTACTAAAGCGTGAGTTCCTACAAAGATCAAAGAAAGATATTTAGGGAGAGTTGATAATAAATCAACAACGCCATAAAAACTGAAGATATATCTCCAAGGGCGTTTTACAGAAATAATCCTTGCAATGTATTCTATACTGAAAAGAATCGTAATAACCCATTCAGAAATATTGAGAAAATCATGATATTTTACATCAAAACTTTTGATGCTCTCGAGCATTACCAAAACGATACTGGCAATTATGGCAATCAATAGAATGACATCAAATAATTTGCCTTCAGGTGTGTCAGCTTCATAAATGATTTCATGAAGCCTGGCTTTCCAATTTTTTTTATGACTTTCGAATTTCATAGATTTTATATGTACGAAAATGTTTAGGTCTTTTGAACGGCAGACTTAAGTTCAACAATTTTAAGATTTTTGGTCTTACGTAAGTAATTTTGAATTATATATTCGGTATCT
>JBBSJT010000164.1:0-3040 GCA_038257035.1 Chlamydiia bacterium | reverse complement strand
AATCGAACTTTTGATTTTCACGGTTGATTGCTAATCTTGATAATGATTTATTTTATAAAACTTGGCAAAAGGGAAGATTAGTATTCACCAACTTTTACTATTTCTCCTATGTGGTTGACACGGACTTTTACTATATCCGCAATCGCACTTAATCCTAACTGAGGCTTATATGCTATATTCTTCATTTCCTTTCTTTCCTCTACGCTTGTTTCTAAATGATGCCTAAAGAAATAATTTTTACTAGCTATCTTCTGCACTCTAAACAAGTTTGGGCTTATCAACTTTCGATTCTTAGGGTTCAATAAATCAATCTTACCGGGATTGAAATCTGTTTTCTCATCAGCAAATACAAAATATTCATTTTGCTTCATTGTAAATAAGAACTGCCATCCTAACCCTTGATTATACGTTCTGTCAATAACCGATTCACTGGCATTTACAAGTTGTACCGCATCAAATAATGAAACAACTCTCTCTTGTAAATTCCCATTCTCGTCTTTGTAAATAGCTACATGATGATTATTGCCTGTACTTACAAAATCTACCGCTATTCGTTCACCATTTTTGTTTAAAATGTCTTTTCCTAAATGGTCTTTTTTAAAATGGAGCGGCTCTGCATTTTTTACCCCGCTTATAGTTACTCTTTTAACAGAAATGCCCTTCGCTTCATTTAGCCAGATAGGATTTTTGTCTAAATCTGAAAAAGCTTTTTTAGGATCTCTGTTATAGTCTTTTAATCGTTTTAGTAAGGTTTCCTTTACTGCTTTATCTAATATTTTTTCAATTGTCTTTTCGTCTTTAAAGTTTTCCGGTGTTACATCCTTGCGGATGGAATAATTTTCTTCTAACCAAACTAGTTTTACTTTTTCAGGAAGCTTTTCAGTTTGCGCTTCGGTCAAATAAATCGGATTTTTACTGATAGCATTTTTCCCGGCAAATGCTTTTGCTGGCTCATTCCCATTTTCTGAAAGTCGTTTTAAAAGCAATTCTTTGTAAGTTGGATTGGCAACTTTCCCTATAATTTCTAAATCAAACTTTGCGCTTATCTTTTCTTCTTTGCCTTCGTAATAACGATACTTTCCATAGACAGTTTCTTTATGTAATTGCCCTCTTGGTGTTAATGCAATTTGAGGCTTTTCTTTGCCTTGAATTTTATTTTTATTTTTTGTTACAACTTTGTTTTTCGCTTTGTGCGATACCAGGACACTTTCCAAATGCTCTTTAGCTATTTGCCTAAAATTATGCATAGGGAGATTAAATTTTCGTTTTTTATCGCCGTTTTTATCTATGCTGACATTCGTCTCCAGATTTTCTATGTTGGCAATAATTTTATGCAGTTTATGATTTTCGTCTTTGCGGGCATTAAGGTAATTCAGATACTGAATGTGATTATGTTTAGTAAAAGCCACAGTCAATGCATCCATGGCGTGATGGCGATGGTCGTTCCGTTTGCTCCAATCTACAATCCGTTCTTTAAAGCTGCCATCTTTCTTTTCCACCATTTGGGTCAAGCCCAACGTTTTGAATTTGTCAAAATTAAGCTCTTGCATAATGTTGATTAAATCCCAGTCTTCTCGCAATCTGTTAGTGATGCTCCCGGTGGTAGAAACCACACTTCTGGTAATAGTATATAAAATATTTTTAGCTTTTTTTGCAATGTATTGAGTGTCTCGCAAATCTCGTTCTATAAAGCCATCTCCAATCTCACTTTCTTTTTTTAGCAATTTTTGATATTTTGCTTTATTAATGCCTTCTTCTTTGCTTTTCTTCCGCTGTTCAAAAAGGTTTTCAATTCTTTGTTGAAATTCGCTCAGAGCTTGTTCGCCATATTTGTTATCAATATAGTCAAAGGCTGTTTTATTGCCTTTGTCTATATTATCTTTTCTATATACAACAGTTTTGTTAGAGAAGCTATCATCAAACAGTTTGGCTTGGGGGATAATGTGGTCAATATCAATTTCTTTACTAAATAAAATCTCTCTTGGAATGTAGACGTTGGTATATAAATCTTTATATCCATTATTCCTTAATTCTTCATATAATTTGTAGCGAATTATATCGGCTCTAGTAGGGTTTTTAACACCAAATTCCGCTTGCAGTGTTAAGAATATTTTCTCGTGCTTAATTTTAGCTTCATTAACATTGGCAGTCATCTCTGCTCGTTCTTTGGCGTTCTTTTTTAAATCTCGAGCTAATTCAATGCGTATTTCATCGAATTTAAAATACTCTTTGATATTGCCTTCCTCATCTTTGGTGCTGTTTTTTTCAATCAAAGTATTAACCACATTTACCAACTGATTGAGAATTTTCTCCACCACGGGATTGCGCAAGCTGTCTTTCTTCAGGAGTTCTAACTTGTCGGCTAATGGGCGAGCCGCTATTTCTTCTTTAGTAAGAGATAAAGCGGAATGTCTGTACCCGGCTATTTCACAAGCAGTACTATAGTTGTTTTCTTTAATATGCGGATAGATTTTTCGCATGGCTTTGCTGCTCAGGCTTCCATAATCATCCGATAGGGTTACGTTAGCCAGCACTTTGGCATGTTCCTTTTTAAACCCGAACTTCTTCTCTAGCAATTCATACAACTTTTCATTACCACTTGCAGAATCATCGCCTTCGTAAGAATACAATAGATGCCAAAGTTGATAAGATGCTTGTTGTTCAAATGCTTTGCCATCAAGCTCCGCATCGAATTGTAAAATTGAAGTTTCGATGTTCAGCGTTGCAAACACTTGCTGCACCATGTTTTTAATGTCGAACGCACTTGCATCAATGTCCTCTAAATTGACTTCGTCTTTGTTGAATTTTACTTTTAAAAGTTCTTTTATATCATAACCCTCAATATCCAATATGGTAAGAAAGGCACCGTATAAAGATTTATTAGTACGATTGCCTTCTAATTCAGTAAAATTCATTTCCCACTCTTGAGGGTTATGACCTGCCAAACTAATTATCTTCGCAGCGTTTAGATTCCCTTTTAGGCTAAGCTCTTCGAATAATTTCCATTTGGTTTCTAAATCAAATACGAAAACCTCTTTTT
>JBBSJT010000163.1:0-3073 GCA_038257035.1 Chlamydiia bacterium | reverse complement strand
CGGAAAACTTGACAGAGCAGGCACAGAAATAGTAAGAGTTTTGTTGGACAATAAAATGCAAGTCGCAGAACACAACATAGTACTTGGATTAAATATCCCCAATTATCCAACCCAAAATAACGCAATCAATCAATCAGGTTTAAATATTGGTGAGGACCAACCTTCATTTATTCCGTATCACGCATTTGGACCAGATAAAGGAACACAAACTTGTCCTGTTTGTAAATATGGTCGCTATCACGGTATTGTTTACTTCGTAGGAAACAATCCAAATTGGGAAAACATCAAAAATTGGTTGTCATTTTTGGAACATCAAAGTATTAGTCGAAGTAAGTATCTAAAGGTTTATTTTGTCTATGGTAACGAGGAAAATTATAGTAAAGAAAAAAGAGAGCAGGAATTGGAAGATTTGGGAAAACAACTCAATTTACAAAATATTGCTTTAACCTTTGTTCCAGCCTTTTCGGACAAAGAAAGTGAAGCGAACTTGAACAAAATAAATCCGGAAGTTGAAAATACATTTGTAATTTATAAGTACAGGACGATAATCGACAAATTCGTGGACTTAAAACCCACAAAAGAAAATTTCAATCTAATTTCACAAACTTTGGACAAAACAAAAAACGAATATTTTAATCTTCCTGCACCGAAACACGATTGAGAAAAGGGCAGCACATAACCGTTGGATGCCCCGTGTGGTCAGCGGCCCTACCGCCCCGTCCTTGGTTACCTGACTGTTGAAAACGTATTTTAGGGGCTTTACAGAACCGCCTAGCCATGCGACCCATTTGCTGTAAAATGGTACCGACCCCAGGTTCATTCAAGAATTATTTGGAAACAACAGTCCGAAGACAACCACGATTTATACCCATGTTAGTACAACGAGCCTTGACAAAATAAGAACCCCTTTGATGATTTTGACCTTTAAAACAAAGGACAACACTTTTCATCGGTTTTATTCCTAGCAATCATGTTGGGCAACATTAAAGGCATTCCTACTAAGATCGTTACATTCCAATAAAAATGCGATAATATAGCTACATAATCGGATTAAATCCGATTATGTGATTTTTATTTCACATATATTTGCTATATTTACATTAGTTAATCGGGAATTAACCGTTTATTATACACAATAATTACAATATGGATTTTAGAAAGATGGTAAAGAAATATGCTGAAGCCCCTATATCTAGACATCTGATTTTAGAATTACTAAATGATTATCAGCGTCCAAATGATAAAATTAGTGAGCTACTTAAAAGCAAAGAGCTTATTTCACTTAGAAGAGGACTATATATAACGGGACCTAAAATGGACCTACCAACACCTGAACCTTTTTTAATAGCGAACCACCTTAGAGGTCCAAGTTATGTGTCATTAGAGTCCGCATTGTCTTATTGGAACATGATACCGGAAAGAGCTTATGAAATAAGTTCGGTGACCATAAAAACATCGAAGTTATACAGAACTCCTGTTGGACGATATAGTTACCGACAATTAAAGACTCCTTATTATTCTTATGGAATAAAAAGTATGGAATATTCACCTAAGCAAACAATTTTGGTTGCCTCACCTGAAAAAGCTTTATGTGATAAAATTGTGCTAACATCCAAAATTTATCTTAGAAGCATTAAACAAACACGTGAATTTTTAATGGAGGATCTTCGTATGAATAGTGAAATATTAAAAAGATTGGATACGAAAGTTATGGAACTATGGATTAAGAGCGCTCCTAAGAAAAGTAGTCTAAAAATGCTTATTAAAACGTTGATAGAATTATGATAAAAGAGTGGATAGCCGAATATGATCCTCAAAATGAGGAAGAAATAGTAGCTGCATTACGAGAAATAATGCAAGAAATAACTTTAGCAGGTTTATCAAGAACCGACTTTTTTGAGAAGGCTGCTTTTTATGGAGGAACAGCTCTCCGGATTTTTTATGGATTGGATAGATATTCAGAAGATTTGGATTTTTCCTTACTTAAACCTGATTCAAATTTTTCAATTGAGCCATATTTCAAACCCATTTTAGATGAATTTAAGTCATTAGGGCTGACTGTCAGTATTAAGGAAAAGAAAAAAACCAAACAAACGGCTATTGATTCTGCTTTTCTAAAAACCGAAACAATATGGCAAGAAATTGTACTCGTAGACATCATCAAAGAAACTGGTGTGCGTTCTAACAAGACTTTGAAAATAAAAATAGAAGTTGATCGACAGCCTCCATTGAATTTCAGAACCGAAGAAAAGTTATTGCTCCGTCCATTTTCTTTTTATGTGAAATGTTTAACTAAATCAAGTTTATTTGCAGGTAAAATGCATGCCCTGATTTTTAGAAAGTGGCTAAATAGAGTCAAAGGTAGAGATTGGTATGACTTGGAATGGTATATCAAAAAAGGAATTCCTTTGGATGTAAATCATTTCCTAGCTAGGGCAATAGACACAGACGATTGGCAAGATAAGAGTATTTCCAATGAACAGATTATCGAGTTATTAGATACCAAGATTAAATCCGTTTCTTTTAGCAGTATTAAAGAGGATGTTGTCAGGTTTATTCAAAATGATGATGTTTTAAACATTTGGAGCCCTGAATATTTCAAAGATTTAATAGCGGAAATTAAATTTGAGAATACTTGATCTTGGTAAAAGGTCAATATTTGAGAATTGCTCGATATAAAAATAAAAACGATTGCCTAATACCTAAGCATATGGATCGCCGATAGGCCAATCGTTGCTACCACGTTCGATACCACGGTAGAGAGCTGGAAAGGGTTCAACTATCTTGCTTTCATTTTAATAGCACTAAAAAAATTCAAAAAGAAAAAGAAGAAATAAGTTTAAACCAGTTCATTTTTTAATCGTGAGGTTATTTAGTTCTTGTAAAATCGCTAGGCGGCATATCTGGCATGTCTGTGGTGGAAGTATTTTTTCGCCTGTGGTTTGTCCTTCTTCCTTTTTTCATGAAATCGCTTATATTTTCCATTAGCCGGTCCTTGTTGATCGCCCTCTTCTTGCCTATGATATTGGTCTTCAGGTCTTGGTTGACATATTCTTGGGGATTCAGTTCCGGT
>JBBSJT010000162.1:0-3134 GCA_038257035.1 Chlamydiia bacterium | reverse complement strand
GAATTAGCGGCAGCCGGATTTGAACCGACGACACATGGATTATGATTCCATTGCTCTACCGACTGAGCTATGCCGCCAAATGAATAAAAAAAAACCTTAGGAGTTTAGTCCTAAGGTCTAACGATAAATAGCGGGGAAAGGATTCGAACCTCCGACCTTTGGGTTATGAGCCCAACGAGCTAACCCCTGCTCCACCCCGCGTCATGCGTTATCGTTATTAAAGACAAACTATAGCAAAGCGAATGAATTAACGCAAGCTTTTTAGAAAAATATATTTTTTTATTTTGTAAAAAGCTTCCTGAATAGCTCCAGAGTCACTTTTGTTGAACCTCTAAATTGCGAAATTAATTTAAATCCGGAATCACCCAACATAAAACACTTTTCAGGGTTATCTAAAAGATCATTTATTACATTTGCCAAATCTTCTTCTTTAACTTGGCACCCTGCCTGATGAGTCAAGACAAGCTCTAAAAAATCAGGTTGAGAATGCATGTAAGGGCCAAAAAGCACGGGAACCTTATATGCTAAAGGTTCCAATATATTGTGTCCTCCGACTTTTCGAACAAAGCTGCCACCGACAATGGCAAGGGTTGCAACACTATAACATTTTCTTAAAAGGCCCATTGCATCGATGAGAACAATTTTTTGATTGCAATTCTCAAGTTTTGAATAACGACAAAAAGGTAGATTTTGTAAAATCAACTCTTTTTCCACTTCATTGAAACGTTCAGGGTGTCTTGGCACAATTAGTACTTTTAAGTCGGAATATTTTTTAAAAATTGGTTCTAGTGCATTTAAAATTAACTTTTCTTCCGGTTCATGAGTTGATCCAACCACTAAAACCCTGGTATTTGAATCAATCCCAAGTCTTTTTTTGAAAAGTTCAATTTCTTGTACGTCCAAAACGGCAACTTCTTCATCAAATTTTAAATTTGCAATCACGGCAATTTTATCAGGGGGCAAACCTAAAAACAAAAAACGATCCTGGTAAATTTTATTTTGAACAGAAAAAAAATCAATCAGCCCATACAGCTTATTACAAAAAAAAGGAAATCGCTGAAGGCGATTGACTGACCTTTCAGAAATCTTGCCATTGACAAGCATGGTTTTAGCGCCATTATTTTTAGCGGCTTTTAAAAATTGAAACCATAGATCTGTTTCGGAGATAAGCACAAAATCGGGTTTGACTCTTTTTAAAATAGGCTTAATGATAAACGATAAATCGAGCGGTAAAAAAACGTGATAATCAATAAAGAAAAGCGTTCTTTTTGCCTCCTCATGTCCTGTTTCTGTGATCGATGAGACAAGTATGGTGTAATCCTCTTTTAGCATTTTAGCAAGAGAAGCTATTGCACGCGTTTCACCAACCGATACTGCATGAATCCAAATCAGCGGTTTGTTTTTTTTATCCACTTTAGGAAAATTAAACCCAAATCTTTGCATCAAAGAATTTCTATATTTTTTTTTAAAAAAATAGTGAAAGCCAAAACTTGGCAAACTCAAAACACTTAAAATCAGGTCGTAAAAAAAAGAAAAAATCATAATACCAATCATAGAAAAAAAAACAGTTTTTAAGAAGAAAAAAGATTGTTTTAAAATCAAAATTTGATTAAGGTGTGCCGTATGAACGCATCTCAGACTGAAATAATCAATTACCACATCAATGGAACGAGCCTTAAAGGTCATTTGATCTTTGATGCAAATGACAGTAAAATCCGTCCTGCTGTAATTGTAGCACCTCATTGGCGTGGGTGTGATGCATTTACGCTTCAAAAAGCTACCGAACTAAGCCGTTTAGGCTATATTGTATTTGCAGCTGACGTTTACGGCGATGGAAAAACAGCTACAACTGATGAAGAATCTGCCGCCCTCATGGAACCCTTATTCCTCGATCGAAAACTTCTACAGAAAAGAATTGGGGCAGCATTTGATTACCTTTCAAAACATCCCCTCGTTGATTCAACCCGCATTGGTGCCATTGGTTTTTGCTTCGGAGGGTTGACTGTGATAGAGCTTTTGCGAAGCGGCAAACCCATTGCCGGTGCCGTCAGCTTCCATGGAGTCTTAGGAGACAAAAAAGGCAGTTTAAGAGCTACCCCCGGAAGACTTCATGAAAACATTAAAGGCTCTTTATTAGTTTTACACGGTGCTGATGACCCACTCGTCACTAAAGATGATATCTTGCAACTTGAAAAAGAAATGAGCGATAAAGGGGTTGATTGGCAGATTCATATCTACGGAAATACTAAACACGCCTTTATGAATGAAAATGCAAATGATGCTTCTAAAGGATTAGTATATAATCCAAGAACAGCAAAACGCGCATGGCAATCAATGATTAACTTTTTTAACGAAATATTTGGCTAAACTATGAATTTAAAAGTAACAGCAACAGCAACTTATGCCCTATTCGTCCTCGTAGGAGGTCTTATTGGCTATGTTAAAGCGGGAAGTCTAGCTTCTCTTACAATGGGCTGTTTTTTTAGCGCCCTTCTTTTTTTATGTGCATTTGCAATCTATAGAAAAAGTGTGCTGGGGCATGTATTAACACTTGCACTCACCTCTTTTTTACTTCTCTTTTTTGGATTTCGGTTTTTTCAAAAGCTCGTATTTATGCCGGCAGGTCTTATGGTGTTATTGAGCATTGGGCTTTTGTCGATTTTGCTCATTAAAAAGTACGAAGCCGCCATCAGCCAAGAATAACCCGTTAGCTATTCCGCCGTATTCTTTAACACCGAAACCACAAAGAAAAACAAGAAAGGAATGAGAGAACAAGATGAGAGTTAAACTGTTTAAAAAACATTAATGATCCGTTTCAAATAAAAGCGGTATCAGGTGCTTCTTAGAAGTGAAAATTTGCAATGTTCATAAAACTACTTATTATAACGTCTTCGATTTTTTACAGGATATGCAGGATCGCTCCGCTTCGCTCCGCTTCGCTGCGCGGCAGGATCGCTAAAGCGACAGGATATTATCAACCTTTAGGATATTATTAGAGGTTGATAATATCCTGCCGCTTTAGCGCATGCGCATTAAGCTAAGGAGTAAGTTGCTTAAACAAAGTATTTTAGGATAATTATAAAGCAGGCCTACAGCCTGCATTTTATACAATATCATTCCTAGGGCGATGCCCT
>JBBSJT010000161.1:0-3273 GCA_038257035.1 Chlamydiia bacterium | reverse complement strand
TGGTCGCCTTTTACATTGTGATGAATTCAGGCCTCATACTTGGAGAGCGCCAGGTGGTCTCACCGGCTATTGCCATCTTTGTACCCTTCGGGCTCTTCTTTGGCATCTTCGGCTTGCGCTACCTCAGACTCAAATAAAAACTTAACCGTAAGTAGGGCTTTTTTTTACCGCGAAGGGCGCGAAGAAGCGCAGCTTTGCTGCGGAAGAAACGCGAAGGGAGCGCGCTTGAAAGCGCGATTAAGAAGGGAAAGACGTAGTGTTTTTTTATTCATCTTTGCACATTGCAAAGATGAGGATTTGTAAATTGTTTTGACAAAAACAATTTTAAGCAAAAGACTTTTACAAATGGATATTACTGCATCCCTCTTCGCGCTAAGCTAAGTTGCTTCTTCGCGTTCCTCCCCGCAGCTAAGCTGCGCTTCTTCGCGTCCTTCGCGGTAAAAAAATCCATCAATGGTGGTATAGCTTGACATACTTGGAAAAAAAAATGATCTAATGTTTGTTCTCTTGGTGAAAAAAAACTAATGTTTGACAAGAGGTTCTAATTTCTCATATGTTCTTCTCTTAATATGAGGTTGATGATGGATCCTTTTGATTTAAGATTATGGAAAGGCTTTGAAAAGAGCGGCGGATCGTTAGATAAGCCTGCTATCATTGATCAGCTTGTCATTGACACAAGAAGAATTAGTTCTCCAAACTCCCTTTTTGTTGCATTGCCGGGCTCTTTTGAAGATGGTCACACTTTTGTTGAAAAAGCGGCAAATTCAGGTGCTGCTTATGCCATTGTCAAACATGATTTTTTAGATCTTGATTTTAAGAGCGATCTAATTCTTTTAAAAGTAGAATCCCCTTTAAGAGCTTTCCAAGAAATTGCAGCTGCCTACCGTATGACAAAAAAAGCAAAAGTCATTGCAATCGGCGGCTCTTATGGAAAAACGATGGTTAAAGATCTGTTGTTTAGCATGTTAAAAAAAGTGAAATGTACAATTTGCTCTCCAGAAAGCTTTAACAGCCAGATTGGTGTGGCGTTAAGTTTGCTGACAATTCATGAGTGCCATGAAGTTGCCATCATTGAAGCCGGTATTTCAGAAAAAAATGAGATGGATACATTGCAAGCAATGATAAAGCCTGATTCTGTAATCATCACACATGTTGGAAAAAAACATCAAAGAACACTTGGCAATCTTACTGAAGCTGCTTCTGAAATACTTAAGCTTGCAGCCTTTGCCAAGAGCTGGGTTTTACTTCCAAGTGTATTGGCGAAAAATGGAAGTTATCTTTGGGACAGGGAAAATGACCATTTACCTTTTGCAAAAGCTCAATCAACAAACCTTTCAGTCATGTATTACGAGCTAGTATTTCCTGATACTAGTTACTACTTAGGAAAGACGACGACAGGATTTAGCTATTTCCTAGACCTTATTAACATTGTTGTAAAAGCTGCATGGCTTGAAAAAGTGCCACAAGAGATAATTATTGAAGTGTTAAATACTTTTGCCTTGGAACCCATGAGGTGCGAGCTTTGGCAATCGCAAATCGGTACTACCTTTATTAATGATATTTATGCAGAAGATCCGCAATCGATTGATCAATCTTTGAAATATTTGAGTCAATCCTCCCCTAACAGTCGTAAAACATTTATGTTCGGAGGTTTGCGTGGGGACCAAAAACATCGGGAAATTGATTATAAGCGCATTGGGCAAGCAATTACAGGCGCTAAACTTGAAAAACTCATGTTAATTGGTAACCACCCTTTTTCTCATCTTGAATCAGAAGTTAAAAAGTGCTCTCCTGATACAGCTATCAGCTTTCATCCATCCATGGAAGAGGCAATAAAAAATTTGCAGCTAGACGTTCAGTCAAATGATCTTGTGCTAATTAAGGGAGAAAAACGTACAAGTCTTGATGCTTTAAGTGAAGCCTTTGATGGTAGTATCAGCAACAATCAATGCACAATCAATTTAGCTGCCATTCAAACAAATTTGGCCACACTTCGGGGAAAATTGCCAAAAGAAACCCGAATCATGGTGATGGTCAAAGCTCTTGCCTATGGAACATCTGAAATACGCATGGCAAAATTTTTAAAAACTGCTAATGTAGACATTCTCGGTGTCTCTTATGTTGATGAAGGGGTTTCTTTAAAAAAAGCAGGTGTGATCCAAGAAATTTTTGTTTTAAATGCCGTAATTCACGAAATTCCAAAAATCTTGGAAAGGGATTTAAGCGTAGGGGTAAGTGAAACAACATTTATTCAAGAATTAAATAGATGCGCCTTAGCAAATCATCAAAAAATTAAAGTCCATTTACATGTCAATACGGGTATGAATCGCTTTGGATGTTTACCGGAAGATGCTTTAAATATTGCAAAATTTATAAGAGATTGCAAAGGACTTCAATTGGATGGAATTTTGACCCATTTTGCTGCAGCCGATGATCCGAAGGAAGATGACTTTACAATGGCACAAGCCAATATTTTCACAAAAGTTATTGAAGAAATCAATGCGGCAGGCATCGAAACACCTTGGCGTCATGCTGCAAATTCAAGTGCTGTGGTACGTTTTCATTTCCCACAATTTAATATGATAAGAATTGGTTTGGCAATCTTTGGACTCTATGCTTCAAAAGATTCTGAATGTTCACTAGAATTAAGGCTTGCTCTTTCATTAAGTTCAAGGGTCGTAGGAATTAATGAATGTAGGGCGGGTGACACCGTTAGCTATGGAAGAAGCTATAAAGTTGATAAAGATAAAAAGATTGCTGTTTTGCCAATCGGCTATTTTGATGGCCTGCACAGAAACTACAGCGGAAAATGTTATGTTTTGATTCATGGAAAAAAAGCTCCCATGGTTGGTAAAATCTGTATGGACTACATGATGGTGGATGTTTCCGATATTCCAAATGTTCAAATTGGAGATAGGGTTTTGATATTTGGTGAAGACGAATATGGGCATTACCTATCGCCGGAAGAGTTTGCAACCAGTGGTGATTCGATTGTTTATGAGCTGATAACATGCCTTGGACCAAGGATTCAGCGCGTCTTCGTTTATGAGGAGTCACTAAGCTTGAGATAATTACCATTTCTGATTTTTTACCAGTGAGGCAGTGAGGAAAACATGAGATCAGTGAGGGGTCTTAGAATTCAAGAAGTTTTAACATTTAAAAGTTCTTGAATTCTAAGACCTCTCACTGATCTCATGTCTTCCTCACTGCCTCACTGGTAAAGAATCATTACGGTCTTAAAGAAAGTTTTAAGGAAAATTTATGATTAGTAAT
>JBBSJT010000160.1:0-3378 GCA_038257035.1 Chlamydiia bacterium | reverse complement strand
TGATAAATTTGAATGGCATTACGTTGATGAAATACAGCCGCTAACCTATCCCACAAAAAGAACCTTTGAAGTGCTGGCAGATTCAAAAGTAATAGAAAGCGATTTTTTTTTAATAAAAGAGAAGCGGTTTGTTTGCTTTGCCGACAGTACCCGCAATAAGGAGTTTGAAAAGTATATTGCGGGAAACACCCAAGGTCTAACAGACCAGTTAAGCAAGAAGGGCTGGAACTTTGTACTCACCCCTGCCACACTTGATGACAGTGAATTATTAAACCTCTCTTACTATTTCCCGTTTACTAACTGGGATGAACCTCTGATAAATGAACTCAAGAACACTGAGGTGGGAGAAACTATCGGGAATAAAATCCTGGAATTTTACAAATACGATGGCCCGGCCAAAACCGGATTTATCCTTACTAATGACAATAAATTTGTTTTCATAGCGAAGAAAGATGATGAATCTATTGCTGACTTTGTGCAACAATACCTGGCATATATGCCAGCATGGAGACCAACGATTCTTTATGCCTTTCCCCCTGATTATGATATTGATTTAGACAAAGAAACTGCACAATATATCAGTCAGATAAAACACAACTTAGATAGGCTGAAAGAAAACGGACAGTTTTTTGCAATTGCGCCTACTCTTTTAAAAATGATTGAGGATGCATCCGTTGCCACACCAAAGATCAGCAGAATGCAGATCGACGATGATTACAGAATACTTTTGCCCGATTATCAAAATAGGGAAATCAAGCTAAGCCATCTTACCAAAAGCCTTTACTTTTTGTTTCTCAAACACCCGAAGGGAGTTTATTTCGGCGATTTTAAGATATACGAAAATGAGCTCTTTGATATATACAAGAAAATTTCAAACCGGGTTGATTTAGAAAAGATGCGGGAGAGCATATCTGAACTTGGCAACTCTGGTGAAAAAAATATGCGCATACATATTTCCAGGATAAAATCAGCTTTCGCTAAAGAGTTTTCAGACTTTTATGCCAGCAAATATTATGTAATTGGCGGAGAAGTAAGGTTCGTTTTACTGGACAGACAATTGCTTAGCTGGGCTGCAGAAATATGATTTGCAATGTTGCAACTCTTCACATACAAATCCTTTTATGTTTACCTTGCTTTCAGGTTCAACTAGTTCCTGACGGCAACCGGCCTCTTAATTACCGGCGGAAGACGAACAAACACACCATAAATACAACGACGGATCATTATTAAAAAATTCCCATGCCCCATAAACAATCTTCACGCCGTGTCAATTATACAAAATTAAAAAAACATCCTCTCCACCTGCCTGATCTAATGCTTTGTGATGACTGCGTAGGACTCGGCTACTGCAAGGAATATGCATCAGATCATTTGCCCGAGCCGTCGAAAATTGCAACAAGGATAGAGGTAACCCGACCTTTTAATCTGAATTATTATACGGCTAAAATACCGCTAAGAGTGGATTCAAAGTTGGGGCTTAGCAGATATGCAAAAGAACATTTGCAAACGGCTTACGGTGCTTTTCACCAGGATGATTTTGAAACGGCCTTGCTTCATTTTAAATCTGTAGAGCCTGGCGGAGCCTATTATTACCACTCAGATTATTTTTTGGCACTCACCTATTTTATGTTGGGCAACTATCAAATGGCCGATGCACACATGCAGGCCTGTATTGATCATATTTTTTTCAGAGACGAAGATTTAACGACTTTTTTGGATGAATGTTGTCAGCGTTCTGTTATAGCCCTATTGGATGAGGAGTTAACAAATAACACAAGCGAATCTATCTGCACTTCGAATGCCTATTTATGAATAAAAAATTGCTGATCAAGGCTCAGAGCGACATGAAATTTAGGAAGCATGTTCACAAATATTTGTACTTTAGACTAATCAAAACAAAACTAAGATGGGGTTATTTAAATTTATTGCCAAGCGGTTCAGCATGGGGCCAGCTGTAAAAGTTTGGGTCGATGCTTATAATAATTTCTATAATCGGTCAGACAAAGGGTTAGTTAATCATAATAGAGCAGAAGAATTTTTCAATTATATCATCCACTGTAATGTTCTAGCAAGCCGACAAGGGGATAATACAATGGCATTAAACTATCATCAGGTTATGCTTGCATTGAGTAATACTCATGGCTATAAATACGAACCTTCTTTGGATCTGCCATCATTTTTAGCAATCATGATGTATTTTGAAATAGAGTTAATTAGAGAGGCTTTTGCATTCCATCCTGATAAGACCAATTCACTTCTTGAGATAATATATGAAGTTTGCCAAAAAAATGCTCCAAACAGTGTACTCAGCAAAAGGCATGAATATCTAAAATTCTCAAAATATCTGTTAGTTCATATTGCCCATCGTCAGATTTAAACCTGAGAACCTATGAAATTTATTGGAATGTTTCTTATTGCCATTTTAGGCTTTATAATTGGGGAAACTATCTCGAGAATGATCAGAAATGATCCAAGCACATCTGGCGACAATTCTGGGCTTACATGGTTTATAAAGTTAGTTGTGGCAGGAATTTTAGTATCTATTGTTTATGAAAGTTGTGATTAGATTGGATTAATGATTAGAACTTAAATGATTTGCCTTTTCATTTCAGGAGTGACACTTGTAAAGCAAAAGCGACTCTTGATCCTTTACGTTTCCACACGTTGAAAATTCAGGAATATAGTTAATTAACGTCAGCGTTCAACTAAAGATTGGCCGTGTCGGGTCTATCTATCGATCCGTGATATCAGAATGGTATTGCCTGTATAAATGAAGCAACAATTTCAGCTACTGCAAAGAAGTCTTTTAAAAATGCTTTATTCAATAAGGTGAAAACTAAAAAACAAATAGCCATATGATTTCGTAAAAAGAAGCAATAAAATTTATCGAAAGCCAAATATCTAAGGTTATTCCATCACATGAAGATGATAACAATGAAAATTCAAGCTTAATTATGTTTATCAAAGAAAGTAAAACTAAAGGGGCAGATAACGCCCGGAAACTATTTCGTGCAACAGAAAATGAGTTTGCGGGCAATAAACATTTTCTTGCTCAAACAGGTCCAGTGTATCAAAAGATCTCAAATAAACTCGTAGATTCTATTGGAACTCTAATCCTGATGGAATTAAATCATAATCTTTCACGAACTTTAGTCCACGAACTTTCATGGGAAGAAATTCCTTTCCAAACAAAAAAAATATTAAAAACTACAAATACCAAGAGCTCAATATTGCTGGACCGTTTAAACAATTATTACAAAACAGACCAAACAATTAGCTTTATAAACCAACTTCGAAATAAAATTGCCAATTCAAACTCAACAATTAAAACACTCTTTTGGGTGAATTAGTTAACTTTTTTAAATGAATAACTTTAGA
>JBBSJT010000159.1:0-3459 GCA_038257035.1 Chlamydiia bacterium | reverse complement strand
GTATATCCTTAAGGTTGATATTATCCTGCCAGATCCTGCCGCGAAGCGAAGCGGAGCGATCCTGAATATCCTGAAAAAAATCATAAAAGTTTTAATAGATTGTAGAAATCTAAAATTTTCAGATTGAAGTAGAACTATTATATCCTGTAAAAAATCGAAGATGTTATTGTAAATAGTTTTATGTTTTTTTGATTGAAGTAGACCGTTCATAAGCTCTTAGAAGTAAACCTTAACATTTTCGTAACGGTCCAGGAGAATCCCCGCCTTGCTCATTTCTTGAAGGGCTTTTTCTTCGTCATCTGGCGCTAAATTAACTGCTTTGCAAGCATCGATGATGACATGCGTTTTAAACCCAAGTTTATATGCATCCAAAGCTGAATATTTGACACAATATTCTGTGGTCAGTCCTGCAATAAAGACCTCGTCAACCTTTTTTTCTTTAAGGAATTCATGAAGACCGGTCGATTTTAAATGCGCATTGTCAAAAAAAGCGCTATAGCTATCGACATCCCGTAGTGTTCCTTTGTAAAAAATTTTCTGAATGTATTGAGTGTCAAGATGTTTTGAAAAGTCTGCCCCAAAACTATTTTGAATGCAGTGATCAGGCCACAAAATTTGATCCATTTGACTTAAGCGAACATGCTCCCCTACTTTTTTTTCATGCACAGAGGCAAAACTTCTATGATCTTTTGGGTGCCAATCTTTACTTGCCACAATGATGTCAAATGGCAATTGTAGTAATTGATTTATAGGTTGGATGATCGTATCGGCTGTCGATACTGCTAAAGAGCCACCCGGTAAAAAATCGTTTTGTAAATCAACAACAATAAAAGCTTTCACGATACTTGCTCGCCATTTTTTATAGTCACTTTTCGAATTTCTTGAATTAATTCAATTTTTTTATCGTATAAGGTTTTTTCCATGCCAACTCTGTACTGATGAGGATTTAAGAAGCGTTTGATTCCACTATAAAATCCCTTAAGCTCTTTTGCGGTATTGTCTCGTATCTCATTAAGTGTTGGTAAGGTATAAGACAATTTTCCACTTTTAAATATAGGCACAAGAAGATCTCTATATTGCAAAGAATTTTTTAATACTGTTTTTTTTGTTGAGTCTAAAGGATCGACAATTAACCAATCGGGCTCTATTGGATTTTCAATATCGTAAATAGCATCAGCTACATTTTCATCTGAATTTGAAAATCTTCTGACTTGTAAAATACCGGGATTTGAGATTTTAACCATTTGTTCAGACAATTTAAGTCGATAAGACCATTGTTGCAGAGGGTCGCGAATGGCAGAAAGTTTATATACTCCATCCAAGGCTGGTTGCTCATTACCTGTGACCAAATTTGTTCCAACTCCCCAGACATTAATCTGCGCCCCTTGCCTCTTTAATTCGCTAATAATTGTTTCATCAAGTTCATTACTTGCAATAATTTTTGTTTCGGTAAATCCTGATTCGTCCAAGAGTTTTCTCGCGGCAATGCTAAGATAGCTTAAATCACCTGAGTCCAAGCGAATACCAAGGAGCTTCCTTCCCTTTTCCTTTAACATAAGACCCACTTCAATTGCATTTTTTACACCTTGAATGGTATCATAGGTATCTACAAGAAAAACACAGTTTGAGGGCATGCATTCAGCATATGTTTTAAAAGATTCAAGTTCAGAATCAAACACCATAACCCAACTATGTGAATGTGTTCCCTTAACAGGAATTCCAAAGACTTTGCCTGCAAGTACGTTTGATGTGGCATGGCAACCCCCAATATAGGCTGATCGACTGGCCGTCATAGCACCATCAATTCCTTGAGCACGTCTTAGGCCAAATTCAAGAACTTCATCATTTTTAGCTGCAAAACAGATTCTTGCGGCTTTTGTGGCAATTAAAGATGGAAAATTTATCAAATTTAATATTGGAGATTCCAAGATTTGACATTGTATCAAAGGTCCTTTTACGCGTATTAATGGCTCATAAGGAAACATAACCGTGCCTTCAGGAACCGCATCGACATCGCAGGTAAATTTCATCTCTTTTAAATAATCCAAAAAAGCAATTTCGAAAAGATTCACCCCGTCAACATCTTTTAAAGTTCCAAGATACGATAAATCAGAATCATCAAATTTAAAATTTTGCAGATAATCTACTAATGCTTCAAGTCCGCAAGCAATTGTAAAGCCACCTCCGAATGGTGCTCTTCTGTAAAAATGGTGAAAAACCGCTTCTTTTTTATGAAGTCCTGCTTTCCAATATCCATAAGACATTGTCAATTGATAAAGATCTGTCAGTAACGCAAGAGATTGGTTGTAAAGGTGCGAATAGGGCTTAGGAGTCAAAATTTAACCTCTATGTCTTGTTTTTGATTTCCATCAATTGCTTTTTTTTCAGCCTTCAATGCTTTAATTTTATCTTGTAATTTTTGCATTTGCTGATCGTAATTTTCTGCCGTTTTAATATCTTCAGTGTATTTACTCCACTGGTATTTCATATGGTTTTCACTTTCAACTTCGGCTTTCATGGCCTTTAGCCCAAGCTCATGGATTTCTTTTTTTATGTGAAATATTTCTCTGTCAATTTCTTCACTTCGGTTTAAAGAGGGGTTTTCGCCGTAGAGAGTAAAGACAAATAGCTGGATGAACAAAACGATCATTTTTATCATATTTACCTATCTAATTGCAAGTTTAAGTTTAACAAAACAGTAAGGTAATGCACATTTGTTCAGCAAGCTGTAAAGTCTTTTTTTACCACGAAGTTTTTTAATCGCATTATAACGTTAGAGAGGACCTTTTTACCGCGAAGAGCGCGAAGAAGCGCAAGCTTCGCTGCGGGAAGAAACGCGAAGAAGCGCAGCTTATGCTGCGAAAAGAAATAATAATTCTCGCGCTTTAGCGCGCCTCTTCGCGTTTCTTCCCGCGCTTCAGCGCGCTTCTTCGCGCTCTTCGCGGTAAAAAAAGCTCTCTTAGTGGTAAAAAGTCTTCCCTAGCCCTATAAAACAAAAAATAGATTTTAAAAAAGAGCAATCATTGATAGAATTAACTTTTTCTTAAAAAATAGTTGATGGTCTCATGATTTTAAAGATAGTATCCAGAAATTTCTTATTCCTCTTTTTTGTGCTCGCATCCCTTTTTCAAACATCCCTCTACGGTGAAACAAGCTTTTATTTAAGAGAAAATTTAAAAAAAGCAAATCGAGGCGATTATCTTGTCACAATGCAAGGTAAGACATTTACCCTTTATCACATAAAAAAAATAGAAGAGCCTTTGATTTTTATCGAAGAAGTATCTATCCCGTCTCTCAAATTTCAAGCTATGGGATGTTTATTTAGGACATGGTTTACGGAAGGCGCCCAAAATAACAGTTCTCGCTCGATGTATGCCATTGATTTAAATAGCGGTCAAATGACTAACTCTTATGCTTTTATGAATGATATTTGGGTTGAAAAGCCCTTATCCAATGTTT
>JBBSJT010000158.1:0-3529 GCA_038257035.1 Chlamydiia bacterium | reverse complement strand
TTTTTACCTTCAAGTTGAAGGTCAATAATGCGCAAGGCTTGATTTTTACAGGCAACCACAATTCCATCTTGATTTGCAGACAGAATTTGCCCTGGAATGCCTGACATTTCGGACTCTATTCTACTTGATTTAATCTTTAGTCTTTTTTTCTCATCACGCAGTGTAACGTAACAAAAACTTCCAGGGTGCGGTGTTGACCCTCTAATTAGATTATGAATTGTTTTAGCATCTTGATTCCAATGAACTTCGCAATCTTCCAATTCAATTTTTGGAGCAAAAGTTGCTAATTCTTCGTTTTGTGGGATGCGGTTAATAACACCTTTCTCAAAGTCGTGAATCACTTCAAGCAAGGCTTTAGAGCCTACCTTAAATAATTCATCGGTTAACTCACCTGCAGTCATATTTGGGCCAATCTCAACGGTTGCCATTTTAATGACATCGCCGGCATCCATCTTTTTAACCATATGCATGATGGTAACACCACTTATTGGCTCACCATCGATAATACAGCGTTGAATAGGTGCTGCTCCCCTATATTTGGGCAGAAGGCTTGCATGAAGGTTGATACAGCCTAATTTTGGCATATCTAAAAGGTGTTGTTTTAAAATTTCTCCGTAAGCAACAACTACGAACAGATCGGCTTGGTAAGCCTCTAAGATTGGGGCAAATTCTTTTGCAGAGACAATTTCGGGTTGATAAATAGGCATTGATGGATTATATGCCAAAGCACTTAATTTGACAGGAGTTGGAACAGGCGTTAAAGAACGCCCTTTTGGTTTATCGGGCTTTGTAACAACAGCTACGACATTAACTTGATTTTGAAGCAGAAACGTTAAAACGTTAGCGGCAATATCCGGGGTTCCAAAATAAACGACTTTCATAATAACCTTAAACCGTAGCAGTTTCTTCAGAATCTTCCAAAGCTAACACTTCTTCCAAATCAGAACCTGCAAGACCCATGATTCCGCGTTTCGATTCGCGGCAAAATCTGACTAAATGTTGTATTTCATCAGATGATTGGATCGCTGTTTCGATCTCGCTTAAAGCTTGATCAAAATGGAGTTTTGAGCGATAGAGCAACCTGAATGCCTGGCTTAAATTTTTTCTTGTCTCTAGTGAAAACCCGTGTCTTTTGAGTCCGACAATATTTAGGCCGCCAAATTTAAATGGAATTCCTGCCCCTATAGTAAAGGGAGGGACATCATGAGTGACTCGACTCATACCGCCGACCATCGCATATTTTCCGATACGGACAAATTGATGAATAGGTGTCATGCCGCCAATGATTGCATAATCCTCAACAATTACATGACCTGCAAGTGTTGCATTATTGCTCATGATCACATGATGACCCACTTCACAGTTATGCGCAACATGGCAATAAGCCATTATAAGGCAGTGGTCGCCAATCGAAACAGTAGAATTTTCCTGACAGGATGAATTGATTGTTACAAATTCGCGAATCTGACAATGCTTACCAATTTTTACAAAAGTTTTTTCACCCCGGAACTTCAAATCTTGAGTTTTTGTTCCGATACATGCTGAAGGGTAAATCGTTGTACCTTCGCCAATTGTCGTATAGCCGTCGATGTAGGCATGGGATTTAATCGTGACATTATCTTCCAATACCACGTTACATTTGATAATGGCGTAAGGCTCAATTGTGACATTCTTTCCAATAATTGCGCCGTCTTCAATAATTGCCGTAGGATGTATAGTTGCTGTGCTCATAATTTCAAAAACTCTTTTTCTGTTATCTTATTTTTAACTTATTAGATTTGGCTTTTATCAATCAATGCAAATCCAATTTCTGCTTGCACTGCAATTTTATCACCCACCATGGCTTTAGCTTTTACTCGACCACCTTTTGAACTAAAATGCAAACCTTCGCAATGTAAAATGAGCACGTCACCAGGTTTTACAGGGTGTCTAAATTTAGCTTCGTTAACATTCATCAAAACAGCAATTTTTTCTACCTGGCCTTTTAAGTGAACCAAAACACCACCCGCTTGTGCCAATGCTTCCAAAATTAAAACGCCCGGCATAATAGGCGCATCAGGAAAATGTCCTTGAAAAAAAGCTTCGTTGATCGTTAAATTTTTCTGTCCGCAAATATAACCTCTTTCAAGATCAATCTCTAATATGCGATCCACAAGTAAAAAAGGATAACGATGAGGAAGAATTTTAATAATTTCTTTCACATCAAGAGTTTTCTTTTCTAGATTTGAGCTCATTATGTATTCTCCGAAGTAATATAATGAAATAATTTTTTTGCAAAAGCAAAGTTTGCACCATGCCCTGAGCGGATTGCAATGATATGTGCATGAAAATTTACACCGACCAGGGAAAAATCCCCAACCATGTCTAGAACTTTATGCCTTACCATTTCATCCGGAAAAAATAGACCGTTTTTGCTTAAGACTGCATCATCTTTGATAATTACAGCATTATCCAAACTTCCACCTTTGATCAATCCGCGATCCATTAACCAAGAAACTTCCTTGTATAAAGAAAACGTGCGGCAAGGAGAAAGTTCTTGTTTGAAATTTTGAGGGGTGATTTCTATGGTATGGTATTGGGCTTTTAAAAGTAGAGGTTCCGGGTAATTTAACGTATAACTGATTCTGTAACCATCGTAGGGTATGGCAACAAGATGTATACCATCTTCTGAATGATAAACCGGACTTTGTAATTTAACAATGGAAAGATCTGCGTCTTGTTCTAAAACACCAGCTTGCTCGATCATTTCTACAAAAACATCAGAACTTCCGTTTCCAATTGGTGGTTCAATATTTGAAACTTCGATGCAAAGATTGTCAATTTCATAAGCTTTTAATGCAGCAAGAACATGTTCTACGGTATGAACCCTGATATCTGCTAAACCAAGAGTTGTACTTCTTGCTGTATCGACTACGTATTCAACTGTTGCAGGAATGATTGGTTGCCCTGGCAGATCGGTGCGTTTAAAAATAATTCCCGTAGAAATTTTTGCAGGCACAAAACGCATAAAAACTTGAACGCCGGTATGAATTCCAATTCCTGAAAAACTCGCTTCCGTTTTTAATGTTTTTTGCTTTCTACAAACTGTTTTTAATGTAGGTCTAACCGAAACCACAATTCTCTTCCAATTTTGGGCGTACCTCTTGGCACGTACATTCGACATATCTTATCTGATTTACATTATTTATATCAAGAACCATTTTGCCTGACCATCAGACACTTATATTACTTTAAGTAAAAAGTTTAATTTAAGTGATTTGTTATTTAAAAATATTTCTACGATAGAGACCAAGCAGACCTAAGAATGAAACTGCCAAAATAAGATGATCTCCGTATTTGGAATAAAGGGTATCATAAGTGTAAGTTGGTATTTTAATAAGAAGCGAATCTGATATCGATTCATGATGTTGGTCTGAATTTTCCAGTATAGCTACTACCCTACCCAAACTATCAAAACCGCCGGTGATACCTGTGTTACAAGCACGAACAAGCGGAATTCCACATTCAATAGTACGCAGGCGAGCATGAT
>JBBSJT010000157.1:0-3540 GCA_038257035.1 Chlamydiia bacterium | reverse complement strand
ATTTTTTCTGTAGCGGAGGTTAAAACTTGACCTACAGAACAAATAGATTTCAGTTAGCAGAGTATACTTTGTAATTTGACTTTAATTCTAGTAATGTTGTATTTTTTAAGTCTTTAATATTAACGAGTTAATAGTTGTATGATCCCCGTAAATCAATCTTTAATCCCCATAAACCTTTCTTCCATTTTTGAGCCGCTTAAAATTGAGGCCTACCTGGAAGCGAACGAAGATGAATCACACTTTTATGAATCTTATTCAGATTTAATTAAGGCTCAGTTTGACATCGGACTTCCCTTTGTTTTAGCTCTTGTTAAAGATATAGGATCTTCCGCTCTTTATTGCTTTGATGCTGAAAAACTAAAAGAATGAGCTGTTAAACAAGGGACTAACCCGTTAACAAACAGTAAAATCGAAAGGATTTATCAATTCTCTATCAGTAGTCATAAAAATTACCACTTTAATTATGTAGGGGAATGGGATTTAAAAGAAGGTAAATTAATACCGGGAAATAATTTAAAAGTTAGCGGAAAAAGATCCTTCATAAAAATTGAAGGTAATTATAAAATGTTTAGTTTAAGTCCTTTAATCACATATCTTTTTGTTGATATCAACGATTGTCTCTATATTCCATCTTCACAAAAAAAGATTCCTTTTTCAAATATAATCGCCCTGCAAAAAAAGATAAACACCCCTTATATTTTTGCTGTAGTTAAAGATAAAAACTCAGACAAAATTTCTTATTTTGAAACTTCAAATTTTCAGACAAATAAAATAAATCCGGTTACAAACCAAGAAATTGACAAACTCATTTATTGCATGCTTAAGCTTGATCAAACCCAGAAACCTATTATCAATTATCTTGGTTCACAATGTGAAACCGGCGATAAAAAATGCTTTCTGGATACCTGCTTTAAGGCCACATCACGTGATGTAGAAGCTCAATATATGCTTGGAACCTATTACAAAGAAGGTAAAGGCGTTGCACAGAATTTAACTGAGGCTTACAAGTGGTTTAAGATTGCGGCTGAGGTAGATCATAGAGAGGCGCAGTTTGAACTTGGCATTTGCTACAATGAAGGTAAAGGCATCAAAAAAGATTGTAAGAAAGCAAATATTTATTTCACAATTGCTGCAAAAAAGAATCACATTGAAGCCATCTATCAGCTGGGTTTGAATTATTGGAACGGGCAAGGGGTTGTTAAAAATGTGGATACAGCTTCAAGCCTTTTTTCGCTTGCTAAAGAAGAGGGTCATCTACTTTCAAAAATTAAATTTGATGAATGGCATGAGACCCTACAGGTAAAAGTAGAGGGACAAATTCATCACAATCTTGGGGCTGAATATTACTACGGTGATTTCATCGGAAAAGATATTGATAAAGCATTAAAATTTTTCATGCTAGCTGCAAATGTTGGATGTGCTGAATCAGCTTATTGGATTGGGAATCATTATGATGATGATAGATTAGAAGACGCAATACACTGGTTAACTAAGGCCGCGGATCTTGGAAATAAAAAAGCTCAATTTCTTCTTGGTTGTTATTATAAGAAGGGTCATGGGGTTATTGAAAGTTTTGAAAAGGCATTTTATTATGTGGAGCTTAGCGCAAATCAAGGTCTTCCGGAAGCTCAAATGTTTCTAAGTTTATTTTATCAACATGGTTTGGTTGTGGAACAAAATCTTGAAAGGGCAGCTTTCTATTTGAAACTTAGTTCCTTTCTTGGTCTAAAAGATGCTCAGCATCGACTTGGAATTTATTATGAAAGGGGGATTGGCGTAACACAAGATTTTAAAGAAGCGGCAAAATTGTTTGAACTTAGCGCAAACCAAGGGTATGAAAAATCTCAACTTAAAATGGCTGCTTATTATAAAACAGGAAAAGGGGTAAAACCGGATTTAAAAAAATCCAAAAAATTTCTTGAATTAGGTTTAGCTCAAGGATCAGTAGAATCTAATTTGGGATGGGGGAAAACTAATTTTCTTGACGGGGAATATAACTTTGACAAAATCAATTGGAATGAAGTTAGTATAAATCTTGAAGATTTAAATCTTACTGCTACAATACCAAATTATTTAAGTGCCAACTTTGAAAATGGTAAAGTTTCCTTAAGAGGAGGTCTAGCAGATATCGAGTATTGGATTAATACCGACTATAAACAAAGTTCGTACTCTAATATAACCTGGAAATCGCATGGTGAGGGACAAAATTATGTTTATACTGCAATTGATGGATTAAAGCAGGGGGCTAAATATGCAGCAGAAGTTTTTCCTAAAAATTCTGAAAAAAAAATATTTGTCCGTTGTTTTTGGACCGGTACCCGAAAGATTGAAATGGCAACTCACGACACTAACGAAAAGCGCCGCTCTCACTTCTTTAACAGCCTTTTCATTGAATAACAGTAATTATAAGGCAGGCCCATCGTCTGCCTTATAATTAGTAGAAATTGACTTTAATCTAGGGGTGTTGTATTCTTTAGCTCTTTAATATTAACGAGTTAGTCATTGTATGCATCCTGTAAATAAATCTTTAATTCCCATAAACCTTTCTTCCATTTTTGAGCCGCTTAAAATTGAGGCTTATCTTGATGCAAATGAAGATGAATCTTTTTTTTACGATTCTTTTTCGAACTTGATCACGACTCAACTGGATAAAGGACTACCCTTTATTTTAGCACTTGTTAAAGATATAGGTTCTTCACCTCTTTATTGTTTTGAAGCTGTAGCATTAAAAAAATGGGCTGTAAAACAAGGGACCAATCCATTAACCAACAACAAAATCGAACGCATTTTTCAATTCACAATCAATAGTAGTAAAAATTACCATTTTAACTATTTGGGAGAATGGGATTTAAAAAAAGGTGAATTAATACCGGGAAATAATTTACAAGTTGGTGGGAAAAAATCCTTTGTAAAAATTGAAGGGGATTATAAAATGTTTAGTTTAAATCCTTTAATCACCTATTTATTTGTAGATATTAACGATTGTATTTATATTCCATCTACACAAAAAAAGATTTCTTTTTCTAATCTAATTGCCCTGCAAAAAAAGAAAAACATTCCTTGCATTTTTGCGGCAGTTATAGATAAAAAATCAGACAAAATCACCTATTTTGAAACTTCAAAATTCCACGAAGACAAAATAAATCCAGTTACAAACCAAGAAATTGATAAACTCATTTATTGCATGCTCGGGCTTGATCAAACACAGAAAACTATGATCAATTATATTGGTGCACAAGAAGAGATAGGTGATAAAAAATGCTTTCTTGAGACTTACTTTAAGGCCACATCCGGTGATCTGGAAGCTCAATACATGCTTGGAACCTACTACAGTCAAGGCAAAGGCGTTGCACAGAATTTGACTGAGGCTTACAGATGGTTTAAAATTGCATCAGAAGCAGAATTTACGGAAGCACAATTTGAGCTTGGCATTTGTTATAATGAAGGTAAAGGCACCAAAAAGGATTGTAAGAAAGCAATCATTTATTTCACAATTGCTGCAAAGAAAAATTATATTGAAGCAGTCTATCAGCTCGGGTT
>JBBSJT010000156.1:0-3609 GCA_038257035.1 Chlamydiia bacterium | reverse complement strand
TTTTAAAATAAAAGATTTTACGAGTTTTTTTAAATGTCACCTTGCTTTTTCAAATATTTTTTGAAGATAAAGCCGACAATTTTCATTTTAAGATATATCAGTTTGTTAGATAGTCAGAAACTAGTCCTGGTTCTTGGTTCCTTGTTCTTGTTTCAAAAGCGAAGCGGTCTTATGTCATTTATCGGACAACAATGCTAATCATTAATCCATGGTGGCCAAAACCCTGTTGCTTAAGCTGTTTTTATAATGCTTTCTATAATCCATTTTTCGTTCTATGGCTTCCATGACAGCATCTGTAAAATCTGGTAGGCCAATATCCGGACAGTAACTTAAGCCTCCTGGACTCAACACATTTATTTCTATCAATTTGTCATCCACTACATCAAGGCCAACAAAAAACAGTCCGTCGCGTATTAATTTTGGTGCTGTCAATGACACTATGTTCTCAATTTCCGGAGTGAGTTCAGCTTTTTTGGCTTTTGCACCCAAGGCTAGATTACTTCTGAATTCTGAAGTATCACTATTTACTCTTCTTATAATGGCTTTTTCACCATTTTCTTCGAGAATTTTTCCGTTCATCAAAATCACTCGGACATCACCTTTACTAACTTCAGGTAAAAATTCCTGTGCAATTACATATCCCTTGGCAGCAATAGTGTCTAAAATTTGGTTAAGGTTCTTTTTGTCTTTTCCAATTAAATATACGTCCTGTCCACCAGAACCTTCCAAAGGTTTTAACACCATTTTTTTACCCACTCTTTCCCAGAACTTCAAAAGGTCTTTCTTGTCTCTTGAAATTAAGCTGTCTGGTTTTATTGCTGCTGGTAATTCTTCAAAATAAAGTTTGTCTATGTAGGCGTGAGACATCGCAAAAGCATCATTGAGCACCAAGACTCCAGAATCTTGTATCATCCTCGCAAATGCAAACCCAGTGTGTTCTGCCCAATGTCGGTCTGCCGCTTCTTCGGTGGGATTGTTTCTTAAAAAAAGAACATCCATTTTGCTGCTTGCAATTGCCTTGTGCTTTAATTTAGCATCCTGCACCTGCGACCAAAACGCTTCATTGGTTTTTCCTGTTAAGGATTTTGGTAATTTCTTGCAGCGCAGACTGATACCTTCATCGCGTTTAAAAATAAAATCACCCACACTCATGACGAAGACTTCGTGACCTCGCTCGTGTGCTTTTTTTAAAATGACCACACTCGTACCGCAAGCCTCGGTTTTAATATCACTTAATACAAAACATATTTTCATGAGTCTATTAATTTAGATAAGGAAATTCCCTTTTTAATTTTATTGATTTTTTCTTTATAATCGCCATTGTTTAGGTAGCGAGGTTTTATTTTAAGCGGATGCAATAGTCCGCGATCTGTTAAGTCCTTTATAGTTGGTATATGTTTGAGCGCAAATTTTCCTGAAAGTAAAAACTCGAGGTCGCCACCATTCATTATATATTCTTTTAAATGCACCAGTCCTTTTAAATAGATGATGTCTTTTAAAAAACCACCACCTTGGAACATCCTGGAAGTTATATTGAATGCCGGTTCTTTGGAAAAACCATAAGTGGTATGCAACAAATTGAACATCGTTGTAAAATCAGCGCCATCCATTAATGCCTGACCAGCTATGACACGTCCTGCCAAAATTCGCAACCTGTTTCCCGAAAGTCCACCAATTAAATATTCTGAAAGCACAGCTATTCCTTCTTGTAATGAATCATAATCCGCCAATCCCACTGCTAATTGACTCAAGGGTTGTTGGCTTCCATTATAGTACGTAAGTGCGTGGGTTCCAATTTCATGTTGTATAAGTGCCCTTGCGTCCTTTTCGGTAAGTGTATAATCTGCGGGTACATATAATTCTCCATTAGAAACCATTATAATATTTACATCCTTTCTAATATGAACTTTACAGGTAAAGTCGGGCGCCTGTTCGCGAAAAAAGTCAAATTCTTCTTGTGCCATCTTGCCAAATTCTTCCGCATTCAAAACTGTATCATTTATTTGACCTGTGTTTTCAGGAATATTCTGAAGGATCATCTCTGCTTCCGTCACTATATTTTTTTCAAGACCTCTATAAAGCCTCACACTGCTGTAGAAAAAGTTTTTTGAACCACGCTCTTTTAGCATGGTTAGTTGTTGGTCTATTTCCTCCCGTTTTTCATCGAAAAGGTAGGAAAGCGCAGGATCATCAATTTCCTCAATGCGAAGATTGTATAATTTCCGCTTTAAAATATCCGGATCTATAGGAAGCAATCGATAATGATAAGATTCAATGTCCTTAAAATGAGATTTGAAAAATCCATTTCTTAATGACTGAATGTTAACAGGTGCCACCAAAAGCAAAAACTGGTAACTATTTTCAATTTCGGTAAGTTTTTTATCCATCTTAAAAACTTCCTTATGTATTTTTCGCTTCCCAAGCGCCGAATAACTCGCCAATTTTGAGGAGGTCTGTACCCTTATGAATTCATAAACGGATTTTTGAATGGCTCTGGCAAAGCTTTCTCTAAATTCTTTGAAATAAACAGGGTATAATTTTCCTTCTTCGTTAAAATAAACAGGAGGAACTTCCAAACCTATAAACGTCCCTCCTCGGTTTTTGATGTCTTCAATACTAAAAAAGGCCTCATCAGATTCCTGTCGTCTTTCTTTTGTTTGTTCTACACGCGCAGAAAGTTCTACTTGGTACTTCCTACTTTTTATTTTTTCAAGTTCTTCTTTTAATACATCTAAAGAAACCGGTAATTTATGGGAAGGTCCTTTAATAACAAATTCTGTGCTTTCAGGCTTTCCAGTGTAAACTTCAATAATGATGAAAGACCCAAATCGTGTGGACATTTTTTCCGTAAGCTCATTCACATAGTTTTTAAAATAGTCAAAATCGCCATCACCAATTATTAAATAACTGGCACCTGTTCGCGCCAATCTTTGGGTCACTGTGTCCTGCGGCACCTTTCTATAAATCAGCAAAAAGGGCACGTCATGTTCTAAAAATAAATAGCCATTGTGCAGTAAATTCTTTACGGTAGTAGCACCCTCTTTTAATGGTGGTACGAGTTGTTCATTTTCAGCTGTTGCTGAATCTTTCATATCAATTGATTTTAGTTTCTTAATACGATTTCAATGTTTTCCGGTTAAACTTTTATAGACAATGATTTTGTTAGCAGCAGCAAGCTTTCAAGTAAATTTTAAAATTTAATAGCTTGCTCAATCTCCAATAAATCTTTTAAGTTTTCAAGTTAAAATTGAAAATCAGACAGTCTTAATTTTCAAATGTTTACCGAATCGAGTCTTAAGTCTTAAGTCTTGCAGCGCAGCGGTCTTAAGTCTTAATCGGACAATATTGATGCTTTTTTACAAATAATCCTTAAGATAGAAAAATCAGACGAGTGCTGCGGAACGTTTAGATTTTATTTAACAAAGGAATTGGGTTTGCATTTATTGATATAGGACTTAATTTATGTATAAATTTCAGTATGATGGTGCTTTTTTTAAAGGCGCGTGACATCTTTATTTATATAGATTTTGGGATGATTGGTTGTTGTGAAGAAGGGCTAGCGATGGGTTATTTTGGCAACCGAGCTTGTTTTATCGGTGTGGAAGCTTG
>JBBSJT010000155.1:0-3700 GCA_038257035.1 Chlamydiia bacterium | reverse complement strand
TGTTCTCTCCCGTTGATTCTTGAGCGATGGCTCCAGCTGAACTTAACAAAATAGCGGCGACTGCCGAGGCTGCCGTAAATAAATGTGTACTCTTCATATGTAAAATCCTCCGTAAAAGATTGAATTAATTTAATTTTAACCTGATCATTAATCATACTTAATTACTTGCTTTTTTGCAACACATTGATTCTTTGCCGTAAGTATTTGATTTTTTTACCAGTGAGGCAGTGAGAAAGACATGAGATCAGTGAGAGGTCTTGGAATTAGAAAAGTTTAAGATTAAAAATTTCCAACTTCCAAGACCTCTCATTGATCTCATGTCTTTCTCACTGCCTCACTGGTAAAATTTATTATTGATGGAATTCAATTGATTCCGGAAAAAACATAAATGGCATAATTGACTTTTAACTAATGGGTGGTTAAAATGTGGGATAAAACCGGAGAAATGAAATGAATAACGAAGTTGAAAACCGCATGAAATTAAATGATCAAAAACTGACCGAAATGCTGAGGTATCTTTGACTTGAATGTCAAAGAAAAACGATTAAAAGAACTTGAAACACTGATGGAGAGGCAAAACTTTTGGGATGACAATACAAAAGCTGCACAAACCATCGAAGAATGTAAAGAGCTAAAAGCCTGGCTTGTCCCTTATAATGATCTGAAAAGACGTTTTGAAGATTTAAAAAGTGTGCTTCCCGATGCCTATTTAGAAAATGATGAAGAGTTCTTAAAAGAACTTCTTAACGAGCTTGATGCTGTTGAAAAGGGTATCGGTGATCTGGAAGTGCGCAAAATGCTTTCAGGAGAGCTTGATAACAAAAATTGTTATTTAAGCATCAATGCAGGCGCCGGTGGAACAGAATCTTGCGATTGGGCGCAAATGCTTTCGCGTATGTACCAAAGATGGGCCACGAAAAGAGGCTGGAAAGTAGAAATTCTGGATTTTGTTGAAGGTGATATTTGTGGAATTAAAAGCATTACTATAAAAATTGATGGTTCATTTGCTTACGGCTATGCTAAAGCTGAAAAAGGCGTTCATCGCCTAGTGCGAATTTCGCCATTTGATAGCAATGCCAAACGCCATACAAGTTTTGCATCTGTCGATGTTTCACCTGAAATTACTGATGAAATTACGGTTGAAATTAAACCCGACGATGTGAGAATAGATACTTATAGAGCACAAGGCGCAGGTGGTCAGCATGTTAACAAAACAGATTCTGCCGTGCGTATTACCCACTTACCGACAGGATTTGTGGTATCTTGCCAAAATGAGCGAAGTCAGATGCAAAATAAAGAGACTTGCTATAAGATGTTAAGATCCAAGCTGTATGAACAGGCTGTTAAAGAGCGAGAAAGACAACTTAGTGATTTAAGCCCTGAGAAAAAAGAAATTGCTTGGGGCAGTCAGGTGAGGAACTATGTGTTTCAGCCTTATACACTTGTGAAAGATACGCGGACCAAATATGAGACAGGAAATGTAGAGGCAGTGATGGATGGGGAACTTGATCAATTCGTCAATTCCTACTTAAAGGAGTTTGGTTAATGGAAAATGATATAAATAGTAATCCTAAGTTTAATATTCGCTACACGGAACCAACCGATGTTAAATACTTGAAGTCTTGGCTGATGGATCCTTCCATCGGAAGATGGTTTCCTATGGCAGACGAAGTTGAAGTTGATGATGCGGCCGGCAGATGGGTGGGATTTTATCGTTATAAATGCAGCTTAACAGCAGTGATAAATGATGAGCCTGTGGGCTTAGCAACTTTATATTTGCAGCCCTACAAAAAAATTGCCCATCAGTGTGAATTTGGAATTATTGTTGGCGATAAACACCGTGGAAAAGGGGTTGGCACTTCGCTTTTAAAAAATCTTATACACTTAGCAAAAGAAACATTTAAAATAGAACTTTTACATTTGCAAGTTTATGAAGGAAACCCTGCCACAAGACTTTACGAAAGATTTGGATTTAAACAGTTTGGAATTCAAACGGATTGGATTAAAGAGAAAGACAAAGACGGCAAAACCATTTATGTGGGTCGCGTCTTTATGGAAAAATTTTTAAACAAATAATTACTGTTAAACAAAAACTTACATAAGACTTTATATTTATCATGAGCATTGCATTTTTTCAAGAAGAGCTTGAAAATCCAAAAAAAAAATTACAGCTTAAAATCAATAACAATCGCTCCACCATGCTCAGCGTAAAATGGGAGCCTGATTGTACCAAGGTTTCTTTGCATCGCATGTTTTTGAAAGCCCCCCAAAACATCATGCAATCGCTTGCCTGCTATATTCGGCAGGAAGATAAAAATATTCACCCAAAAGTCAAAGCATTTATTGAAGATGGGTTAAGAAAACTTGACTACTCACCTTGCTTAAATCAGCAAAAGCTCTATCAAACAGGGTATGTCTATAATTTGCAAAAAATTTATGACGATTTAAATAAAGAGTACTTTAATAACAAACTTGAACTTTCCATCACATGGTTTGGAAAATCAAGACAACATAATCGATCTCGTGTCACATTTGGCCTCTATCATGATCCCTTGAAACTGATTAAAATCAATCGCATGCTCGATAGCCCAAATTTTCCGGATTACATTGTTTCTTATGTCGTCTACCATGAAATGGTTCATAACATTTGCCCGGCTTATGTCGATGAAAAAGGGATTAGCCGCGTGCACACAAAAGAATTTAAAGAGATGGAAGCCCAATTTAAATATTTTCATTTGGCTGACAAGTGGATTAAAGAAAATCAGGCAAACTTTTTTTGCGATTAGGAGGATTTCATGGCAGGACACAGTAAATGGGCAAATATAAAATATAGAAAAGAAAGAGCCGATAGCAAAAAAGGCAAAATATTTTCCAGAATAGCTAAAGAAATCATTAGTGCCGTAAAAGTTGGCGGTCCTGATGTAAAAGCTAACGCCCGCCTAAAAATGGCTCTTTTAAAAGCAAAAGAAGCAAACGTTCCTAATGACATTATAGATCGTAACATTAAAAAAGCATCGAGTGCTGATCAAGCCGATTATTTTGAACTTAGCTATGAACTGTATGGATACGGTGGTGTGGGCATAATTGTTGACATTATGACGGACAATAAAAATCGGATTTCCTCGGATATGCGCATTGCCACAAATAAAAGAGGCGGTACGGTTGCAGCTCCTGGCTCTGTAAGTTTTAATTTTGATAAAAAAGGCATTATTGAAGTTGCAAAAGGTAAACTTAGCGAAGACGAACTCTTTTTGTGTGCCATTGAAGCCGGTGCTGAAGATTATGAAGTATCTGAGGATAGCTACATTGTATTCACGGAACCGACAAGCCTTTACAACGTAAAAGAGGCCATGATCAAACTTGGGGTTGAGTGCGGCGAAGCCTCTTTTGACATGATTCCAAAAACTTACGTAGAATGCAGTGAGGAAGCAGCAAAATCAAATTTAGCACTGATCGAGTGGATTGATGCCTTGGACGATGTGGATTGCGTCTATCATAACATGAAAGATAATGCACTGGCATAATTCCTTGCGTATACATATCTTCTACTGCAATCTAGAAACAAATCCAAAAATCTAATATTATAGCCTATACGATTTTTTACAGGATATGCACGATCGCTTCGCGGCAGGATCGCTTCGTGGCAAGATAATATCAACCGTCAATATGGCTTAGAGGTTGATTTTATCTTGCCGCGAAG
>JBBSJT010000154.1:0-3911 GCA_038257035.1 Chlamydiia bacterium | reverse complement strand
GTGTTTAGTTTTTTTCTGCTACTTTGTTCATCGCTTTTACTAATTCTTCGGGCAACGGATAAATATCGGATAGTTTGGTGAGAAAAAAGTCGGCTCCAAGTTCTTTGGTGACTTCTTTATCTAATTTATATTCAGAAGTGCTGTAAATAATGACCGGAATATTTTTTAAGATTTTATCTTTTTTCAATTCCATTAAACATTCCCTTCCATCCATCTTTGGCATGTTCAAATCCAGAAAAATAAAATCGGGTAACGCGTCCGTCGAGCGCAATTGTTGAAGTGCTTCAACACCATTTTCTGCTTCTATACATTCGAACGATGGATTGTTTTTACGAATGGCACTACGGAAAAAGAAACGGTCGTCTTTATCATCGTCCACAATCATTAAAAGTCTTTTTTCTGAAAGTTCGTTCCTTTTGCTTATCATATTAATTTTGTTTAAAATGGCTTTTGCAAAATTAGCTTTTTAGGTGATAGAGATTTTACATCTTTATGAAAATAGTTACATAATTCACTGATGCAGATTATCTTTTGATGTAGCTATTTAAATTATCAGTTACTCGACATAATTAGGAGATTCACACTTTTGCCAATACTCGACTATTGTTTGTATCGTACTCTTCAAACCTTGAAAAGTGGAAGGCTTGATAAAAAATCCTTGAATGGATTTTGAATAAGCGTCGATGACGGCTTCTTGTTCGGCGCTTGTTGTAAAAAATAAGTAAGGAATCGTTTTTAATCGTATATCCTCATTTTCATGAATTTGCTTTCTTAATTCGATGCCATTTAACTTTGGCATATTGATGTCAGAAAAAACAATGAAAGGCTCCGTGGTTCTAGCGGTCAAATAGGCAAGTGCTTCTTGTCCGTCATTAAAAAAAATAATTTCATTTTTATAATCGAGTTCTTTAAATACGTCAGTAAACATTTCTTGGTCATCTGAATCATCTTCAACAATCACAATTGCGCCGTTCTTATTCATTTAATGTTGTTTAAAATTGAATTTACAAATGTACTAATTTTTTATGCAACAGGATTCAATTTGGCAGTGTTATGAACCGTTTCGTTAAGTCTTTTTCCTCTAGCCATTTGTAGCGGAAATCAAAGCAGACCGCTCTCCGCGATGGGAAACTGAATTATGAAAAAGAATAGGACATGTAGCAAAAAACCCGCCATGAGTTTTAACGGCTAATAGTTTAGGATACAGTTTAAGCATCCTCATGAAATACTAGCTTGTCTCCGCTTTTTATTTTATCCTTCGGTTTTTCAAGAGGTAATGTAAAATAAAAAGATGAGCCCACACCTTCCACGCTTTCTACCCATATTTCACCACCATTTTTTTCTAAAAAGCCCTTAACTAAAAGCAATCCTATACCTGCTCCTTTATTTTCTTTTCTTGATGTTGCAAGCGCATTCATTTGTGGGGTAAAGAGTTTGTGCTGTATGTCTTTTGACATCCCAATACCTGTGTCCTTAATCTCCACAATCAGTTTACCCTCGCTTTTTTTCGCAGTCACCGTAATCTTTCCTCCCTTATGGGAATGTTTTATGGCATTTGAAACGATGTTTTGGAGTACAGAGAGTACCATTTTTCCATCAGCGAACACATTTGTATTTTCCTCAATTTCTTGATGGAGGTTTATTGTATTTATTGAAGCGGTTTCCTTTAGAGTGCCAAAGACTTTTTCGACATATTCAGAAAGCTCAATTTTTGTGGGGGTAAATGTATCCGAAGCGTATTTGATTCTTGCCCATTCCAACAGATAGTCCAACATATTCAACTCATCGGTTGATTCTTTATGGAGCAGTTCCAGCAGTTCTTTTGCTTCATCAGGTTGTATGGTATCAATATTTGATTTTAGATACTCTGCCGCTTGAATAATAGCCGCTAATGGACTTCTTAAATCATGGGAAAGAATCGCTAGGATACTCTCTTTATGCGTGTTCAGTTCTTCAAGTTCTTTTATGTAGTTCTTTATGTCTTCTTCCGACTTTCTCCTATACGTTAAATCCCGTAGGATTTTGACATACCCTATCAAATCGTCATCTTCTCCTATAAGCGGAAAAACCAAACCATACGCATAAAACTTGCTTCCGTCTTTGCAAACGTGCCATCGATTGTCTTTGGCTCTTCCCTCTTTTGTTGCGGTTTCAATTTCCCTTTTTGGAATGCCTTCTTTTTTATCTTCTTCTGTAAAAATCAGATCAAAAGGTTCTCCAATGACTTCTTCTGTTTCATAACCAAATATTGTAACTGCCCCGGAACTCCAACTGTTAATATTCAACTCTTTATCAAGGGTGAAAATTGAATAATCCTGTAGGCTATCTATTATCTGGCTATAAAATTCCGCAGTAGGGATATACTGACTTTTTGGAACTTTAACTTTTGGGTGTTCTTTTTCCATTTATTTAATTGACTTAATAAATTTTTTTATTGTAAAACGCAAAGATAGGTCGTTATTAAGATGTAATCATTACATTTTGAATATTTAGGTTGCATAAGTCACAGGTTTAACTTGTGTTTCGGGTTTGGCAGAAAGGTTAAATCGAAGCCGGCTGCATTATTCACGCACTTATCAGCAATTTTCTAAGGGGTTTTAGGTTCAATATCATTTCAAAAGCAATCAAAAGTGATTTTGATATAGTTTAAGATAAAATATTCAACAAGTATGTTTGCAAATAAATTAGAATAGAAATTAACAATCTGTAATATGTGTAAGCTTCTATCTTACTTCTGTAACATGCGCATTATCATACCTATTATCTTTACATCAGTGCAATAAAGCACGACTTAAAAACATAACATCATGGAAGATAAGAAAAAAGTTGAGAATCAAAAAAAAACCAGTGCAACAGGTAATGCAAAGTCTGCAACGGACCAAAAAAACAAAACTGATCAAAATAAAAAACAGGAAAGTCAAAACAGACATTAAACATCAAATCAATTTAATTGATAGTGTTTTATTGCCAATCAGGATACTGTGACACAATAACAGTAATTGATTGTGCAAAAGCAGAAAAGAGCAGTCTTAAAGACTGTTCTTTTTTTTTGCATACTTTTGATTTTCATGTGAATAGCTATATTACCCATTTTAAAATTAAGCTCATGCTTGATTACTCACTTTTGTCAAAGCCATCAAACAGCGAATGATTTGGGACTTTTAAAACACTTTCCGGAAAACTTTAAACAGCACACTTGAAAATCCATCTAAATCTGTGATATATATAACTTTTTCTATCTAATTTGTAAAAAAGGAAGTGCCGATATTTTATATCTTCATCAATGTTATTTCCTTTATATTGTGTTGGCGTTTACAAAGAAAAGGAAGGCAAACTAACAAACAGTAAAACCCACAATAAAACAACCTCATGTTCCAATCAAATAGTTTATTGAACACTTTGGAGTTTTTTAATCATGGCGTTAACACCATCATGAACGATCCTGAAAATTCAATACAACCGATTAAGGTTTCTGAATTTAAATGCCAAACGGTCCTATCACACTATAAACGATTAAAAGGCCCCGAAAAAGGTATGTTATTTGTCTTTAATTTAAAGGATGAAATCACTTGCCTTACCACGGAAAATGGAGCGGAATTTCAGCTTGGAAGCTTCCAAAGCATCATGGTACCGACAATTCACTCTGAACACATTAATCTTGCGTTTCCAAAAAACGGCAGTTATCATCTCTGTATTATTTCAGTGACTCATTTTGAAACATTAGGAAACTTTAAAGATGATTTTTCACAAGCTGATTTTCAATACCAGAACAACAGCCACTTTTGGTACACGGGACTTCCAAATATAAAACTATCCAGCTTTATCTATGACCTTATGAGAATTGAGGAAGCACTTTTAAACAATCAGCGTATTATCGCAGGTTATACCAACCTTATTATTGGGTCAAAAAT
>JBBSJT010000153.1:0-3924 GCA_038257035.1 Chlamydiia bacterium | reverse complement strand
CAAAGGCGTGGTTGCTTTGTGCCCTTGGCTACCAAACCCTTCCTTAAACCACGATAGTCCTGTATTGATTTTTAGCGGTGAAAACGATCCTACCGCACCTCCAGCACAACACGCAGACGTTCATTATAACGTTACTCCAAACACAACCGACAAACTTCTTTTTGAAGTTGCAAATGGAAATCATTCCGTTGCCAATACGCCTAACGGTGGCAATGGTGCTGTGGGCAAAATTGCGATATCTTGGCTTAAGCTATATGTAGATGAAAATGACTGCTATTGTCCGTTATTAACCGATGAACTTTTGGTTAATCCTCCAGCAGCTTCTAAGGTGCTATCTAGTTTTGAGTGTGAGTTGCTTGGTATTGCAGACAACAACTTTGAAATAAGCTTTTACCCGAACCCAACGCAAGATTTTGTGAATTTCAATATTCAAAATGAAGCTACTTTTGAAGTATACTCTACTTTAGGACAACTTTTAACTAGCGGTGAAATTACCCAAAACAACAAACAGATTGACTTTTCTAATTTTGCTGAAGGGATTTATTATGTGCGGGTTGGGAATGAAACTTTGAAGGTTGTTAGGGACTAGGGACTTATAGAAGTGTTCGGGATATTTTCGATAAGAGTTAGACAATCAGAATAGCGAGCTTATTTTTCTTATTTCAGTAAATCTTTTTTAGTTGGAAAGAATTTCCACATTTCCTTTAATTGAAGGATGCGCAACTCTTTTTCTGAATCAGATAACTTGTTGAATGATTTTTCTTGCTGGCGGTTGCTTTCTTCTTTGGTTTGGAATCTTATTTCCATAAATCTTCAGTTTTAATGGAAGTTATATCTCCACATTTTTTCTGCTTTTCACTGACTTTTATTTTAGCAACAAATTCAGGGTTATAGCTGTCTTCGAATGACTCAGAAAGAGTTTCCATTATATTGTTTGTTTATGCGGCTATTTGCTCTTTCAAAGGTAACGAAATATTTTAGGAAGATTTGGTAACCGTTTTGCGGCTTATTTGAAAAGTAGCCCTACTCTTTGAAAAAACCACTCGTGGTTTTACATGAAACCACACGTTGTTTTACCCAAAACCACACGTGGTTTTTACCGAAAGAACGTGTGGTATTCTATAGCCCGCTATTACAAGCGTTTCGGTAGGTTTTTTTGATTACCATTTTGATTGAGTATAAGTTTGTGTGTGTGAGCTCGAGCGGGACGCTCGCGCTAGCGGGGTAATTGTTGGGGGGTTGGTTCCTTTCGAAGGTGGCACGAGCGGGACGCTCGCGCTACCGGGGGTTAATCAAAAAACAATTCAATAAAAGAATATATGAAAACCAAATTCAGTAATGCAGTAAAAAAAGAAATCGTAAAAAACCTAGTGTAATTTTTAAACCTTTTCGCGAAAAATAGCGCTAATGAAGTAAAGAAAAGAAGTACAGTAAAAATGATTATTCCCATTGTAACAAAATCATCCACATAATATTCTATATCTCCCAAAGCCCTAGAACTAATTGATGTTTCAAAATATTCCACTAATGTTGGCAAAAACATAAATACAATTAGAAATCCTATTAAGAAAACCCATTGCCAGCTAGACAATTCCAAATTTTTTCTAACTAATAGATACGTTATCATTACAGACTGCAAATAAACGAGAAAGCAAACCACGGCCCAAGGATAATAAAAGCCCCAATCTTGTATTATTGCTTCAGCATCTCTTCCATTTGCAAAAATAGCTTCTGAAATAACATTTCTAAAATGAAGGTCTGCGTCTGAAATGTATTTCCAATTTAATATGAGAAAAAGAACGAAGGCTCCGCATACAAGCATTAATGTAATGAACATTAATAGGTTGATGGCTTTGTGGTGATCTTTTTTCATTTTAAGTGTGGTGGGCACGAGCGGGACGCTCGCGCTAGCGCGGGGAAAATTATTGTTTAAATCGTTTTCTCAATGCAAGAACAAAAAAGGTAATTAGTAAAAGCGATAAAAATGATTGTAGTGATTTCATCCACCAATTTTCATATACTAAATCTGTTGAAAATATTGGAAATGCAGCACTCAAACTTTTTTTATAACCCTCTGATAAACTACAGCTGAAATAATTTCTAAATTCATCTATAAATTGACAACCTTCTAATGTTGTATAATACAAAGGGAATATAAAAAATGTTAGTATAAAAAAAATAAATAATGGCCTTTTAAAATTTTGGGTATATCCACTTAGATAATCGTAAATTTTATAAATAAAAATAGAAAAATAGTCTTTTTCCAAATAGAGTCTTTTTTCACGCATTTTCATTTCACTCACATAAGATAAACCAGCTAATTCCCAATCCAACACATTTCCAAAATTGTGTTTTAACTGTCTATATTTATCCTCTAAAGATGTTAGTGAAGAAATATTTTTTTTATCAATCTTTTCTTCTTCTTTTAAAATTAATCTGTATCTAATCTTCCATTTACACGAAAGAAACCTTACTGTTGAAATATTTGAAAGCCCAAATTTAAAATCTTGAATATTACAATTTTTAAAAATTACATCTTTATTAAAATTACAATTATTAAAATTTAAAACTGTCTTTTCCAAGAGTGTGATATTTTCAAAAAGATAACTTGTCCCAACGAAATTAAGTTTTTGAAATGTCCCGTTCTTCATTTTTATATCTTGAATAGATAGATTTCTATAAAAAGATAGTTCAACTAAGTACAGCCCTTGGAAAAAATCATTTTGAAAAAAATCAAAATCTTTTTTAAATGATGCAAGTTGAATATCAGCCCTACCTAAAAACTTTGCTCTTGAAATGTGGGCTCTATCATCAAAATTACATTGGCTGATAGAAAAATTACCACCAATATATCCCGATAAAAGTGTAAAGCTATTTGCGAATGAAGAATTATCACCTATATAATAACCCATTAAAAAATTACTATCTAGAAAGAATGTTTCTCCTCTAAAAGTACATTTACGAAGACCGAAATGATTCTTGAAAATATTCTCTTGAAATCTAGCCTCATCATCGAAAACACAATCTCTAAAATGAACTGGTCCTTCAAATATAAAGTGTTGTATATGAAAATGGCCTAAAAAAACACATCCTAAAAAATCAACTCTTTCTTTTACTATAGCCGTATTGACTTTACCAAGAAAAGAATTCATTTTTGGATTTTGAGGGTTAGCTAGATGATTTTTTAAGTAATTTCCAGCTAAATCAAGTTTCATATTAGTATCCGAGGAAAAGGAAGGAAAAATGTATCCTTGAAAATTGAAATCATTGTGGTTGATTTTATTTTCAATCAGTTGTTTCCAAAATTCATCTACTAAAGATTTTATCCAATATTTATTGCCATCACTGTCTAGAGTGTACCAATTTTTTTTATCAGCTCTAAAAATATCAACTTCTTTCGATGACATAAATTTTGCGAGATTTAATAATAAAGGGTAATTACTTCCTTTGATTTATTCCTTTTGGATTCTCTATAATAACTTCACTCAACCCCCGCAATCAAAACCCCCAACATCTCAATAGCAGCATCGCTAATACGAGTACCCGGACCATAAACGGCAACAGCGCCAGCATCAAAAAGGTATTGGTAATCTTGGTGTGGTATTACACCGCCCACAATGACCATAATATCTTCACGGCCGTACTTTTTTAGGGCTTCAATAACTTGTGGTACGAGGGTTTTGTGGCCTGCGGCAAGGGAGGAAACTCCTAGAATGTGTACGTCATTTTCTACTGCTTGTTTGGCGGCTTCTGCTGGCGTTTGAAAAAGGGGACCAATGTCCACATCAAAACCTACATCGGCATAGCCTGTGGCTACTACTTTGGCACCGCGGTCGTGACCGTCCTGCCCCATTTTTGCAATCATAATACGTTGACGGCGGCCTTCAAGTTCTGCGAATTGATATGCCATTTGTCTTGCTTTTT
>JBBSJT010000152.1:0-4003 GCA_038257035.1 Chlamydiia bacterium | reverse complement strand
TACTCCCCTAACGGCACTAAAACACGTTTTTCGTAGCGTTCAGGAATTAAGCAATTTTCACACGAAGGAAGAAAATAAAGAGCTGCGCTATAATAATTCCGGTTAATATGGGTCACATCATCTACATCTTCAAGACCTGCAATTACGGGTGCATCAAATATGTTAGCTAAACTTTGTAGCCAAAACGCGTTATTGACAAAAGTCAAGGTTTGGTCACTACCATCTTTTAAAAACCGCTGGACCAGATGATCGTCTTTCATAGGAAGTTTTGCGAGCACTGATTCACCAAATACACCGACAAAAATTTCTTTGATATTTTCAAACGGAAAAACTGTTGTGTACGTGCCAAAGGGAACCACATATTCAGGAAGCACGATAAGATCTATTTTTTCAGATTGATGTTTTTTAGTGACTTCAAGAATCTGTCTTAATTGGTCCATTACAAAATAGGTAAGTTTTTTTCGATCATGGATATTATCTAGGCTGTCGACTGCAAAAGAAGGCTGAACTAAAACGGCTGTAAAAAATTCTTCATAAACAGCTGCTGTTGTTTGATGAAGGTCAAGATGAATAATCCCAAAAACGTAAGGCGCTAGAGCAAATAGGGCAAAAAGGGCAACATTTTTAACTTTATAATTTATCCAGCAAGTAAGCAAAAGTAAGTTTGTTAAAATCACAAAAAAAGAAAGTCCAAAAACCCCAAAAACCGAAGCCATCTGCAAAGAATCAAGATGACCTGTTAAAGCCATTCCTACAGGGTTCCACGAAAAACCTGACATAAGAAATAGCCTTATCCACTCCATCACTACCCAAAAACCTGCCATTCCAAGAAGCATTCTAAATTTAAAGAGGTTTGAAAGTGTCACAAACATTCCAAGTAAACCAAATTGGCAGCCCATAAATGCTGCAAGAAAAAGATAAGGAGCATAAATGTAGTAAAACGGATGGGAAGTCATCCAAGATAATTGAACGAACTGAACTGCGGAAAACCAAATAACTGAAAGAATAAAACGTTTTTTTGGACTTTCATAACATAACAAAACTCGCCAAAAAAGGGCATACCCGCAAAAAGCGCTCAAAATGCTTAGATTCAAACTTCTTGCCGGTTGGCCAAAAGCGACAATAAAAAACGCTGCCAGACCTAAAAAAATCTGCCACTTTTTTGATAAGGGCTGCATATTAGTTTCATTTTGTTTATGATTCATGAAATATAATTCTAAATCATAAGGCTATATAATTTAAACCTTAAAATTGAATTTGAAATTCTCCATGTAAATTGGCAAAGAAAATGCCAAATTTCATGGTACCCTGTTAAATAATTTCTCTAATCTTTCTGCCTCTGTATCCCAAATCGCTTACAGTGGGCGTCTCTCGCAAGAGAAAGAGCCGTAATAACCATCAATTTGTGAGATCTTAAAAGAAATGAACTTTAATTTGTTTCTAATTAGGTCTTCTAATTCTCTGAAGTTTTTTTCCTTTGCGCATCTTTCCCACCAGTAATTGCTGCTTCCGAAACATCTCTTGGAGCCTGTATCACAAATATGAAATTTCACGATGCGTTCATTATTACTAACGGCTTCAAGAATTGCTTCTAATTGTATAAGATCGCAATCTTTCCAGCATATAGAAACACTATTGATCGATTGATTTTCATGGAGGGCTTCGACAAGAGCCTCTATAAGTTTTTCTGGAACGGGTACATTAGAAAATTCAATACCTAAACTTTTCGGAGAAGCATCATTGGCTTTTAAAAGATTTAAAAATAAGATTTCACGCTCTATTTCCTGAGGAGTATTATAGGGGAAGTAACAATGGTCGGCATTATGCTTTAAGTCCTTCATCAATCGTTCCATTAAGAACTTATCTTTACAAATTATTTCTTTTTTATCACATGAGAGTAGAGTACTTAAAGATATTTGGCTGTGAAAAATTGAGCAGATAGCATCTCTTAAGGCTTCTATTTTCTCATTAGATCCATCTTGAAAAGTTTTAGCCTTCTCAATATGTTCTTTAAAAATTTCCTGGTTTCCATGATTAAATAAGAGCCAGTATGCATTAGGGTTGGAATCGTTATTATTAAAGCTTTCCAACAACTTTTGAATTTTAAGGTTAGTTTTGAATTGAATGACGGGTTTTGTGGTTATGGAAATTTTACGGCTTGTTAACGATAATGCTTGGACACTTTCGAGGGATAGATAAATCATTATTTCGGTTAAAATTTCCGGTGGTAAAAATGAAAGGTGATCTTTTTCTGTTGTAATATCGCGAGGAGCACCTTCCGTGATCTGATTTTCAGTTTCTGAATAAAACCAATTTACAGCGCTATTGTAAATGTAATTATACATATTTTTATTTCTCTTAATTTTTATACTTTTGAATTACTTTATCAGAAAAAGCGATTGGGGGACAGTTCTTCATAAGTGCATAACTTTTTTAATCGACATTTGAGAGGGATAAAGTTTGAGATGTCGATTAAAAAGTTATACACTTATTTGAGAACCGTCCCCCAATCGTTATACCGACCGCTATACCGGGAGTCTTTGGCAGGTGAACTGGCAGAAAATTTCTCTTTCTAAGATTTGAAAAGTGCTGTTTAATTTATTTTTGATGAGGTCTTGAAATTCTTTATAGCTTTTTTCTTTTGCGTTTTTTTGCCAAAACAATTCGTACCCAGAACATCTTCGGGTAGATCCAGTTTCTTCAATTTGAAATTTCACAATGCGTTCATTGTTTTTAACGGCTTCAAGAATAGCCTCTAATTGTATAAGATTGCAATCATCCCATTTTATTTTAACTGAATTAATAGTATGATTTTCGCAAAGTGCTTCTACAAAGGTTTCTATAAGTTTGCTAGGAACGGACTTACTACAGATAAATTGTACTTCTAATTCTTTTGGATGAAATTGGTTGGTTTTTAAGAGATTTAAAAACAGGATCACATTCTGTAGTATGCTACGGTGGGATGAAACGTAGTTGTAATATCCGAAGTTGCAAAGATCGTGTTCATAAGTTATTAAACCTTTCATCAACTTTTCAACTAGAAGCTTATCTTTAAAATTTGCCTGATCTTGTGATAATAAAGGCCTAAGTAAGTCGGATAAATCTATAGCACTATAAAGCGAGCAAATAGCATCTCTTAAAGCCTGTACTCTTTCATTAGAGCCATTTTGAAAAATTTTAGCTTTTTCAACTTCCTTTATATATATTTCCCGCTTTGAAGTCGCACTGTATTTAGAAAAACTATAACTTTCAAATAAATTTTGAGTTTTGAGGTTGGTTTTGAATTGAATGACGGGTTTTGTTGTAGGCTTAATTTTTCGGTTTGTTAACGACAGTGCGTGGACATCTTCGATTGATAAATGCGTCATTATTTCTGTTAAAATTTCGGGTGGTAAAGGCGAAAGATAATCATTACCTGTCGGAATGTTTATGTCATTTCCTTCTGTAGCCTTATCTTCGACTTGTGGCCAGTACGAATTTATTGCGTTATTAAGATCTACAACGTTGTTATAAATGTAATTATACATATTTTTATTTCTTTTAATTTTTTTATTCTTCAAGCTTTTCCACTATATCAAAAAGCGATTGGGGGACAGTTCTTCATAAGTGCATAACTTTTTTAATCGACATTTGAGAGGGATAAAGATTGGGGTGTCGATTAAAAAGTTAATCACTTATGTTTGATGCGTCCCCAAATCGTTAAACCGGAATTCTTTGGCATGGGAACTGGCCGTGGTTATCTTTTTCTAGGATTTGAAAAGTTGGGCTTAATTTATTTTTGATAAGGTCTTCAAACTCTTTGTAGCTTTTTTCTTTTGCGGTTTTATCCCAAGACCATTCTTTCCCGGAACAATTTCTTTTAGAACCAATGTCTCTAATTTCAAATTTAGTGATGCGTTCATTGTTTTTGATGGCTTCAAGAATAGTATCTAGTTGTACTAGGTCGCAATCCTGCCAACTTACGCAAACTTTATTAATGGAATGATTTTCGCGAAGTGCTTCT
>JBBSJT010000151.1:0-4018 GCA_038257035.1 Chlamydiia bacterium | reverse complement strand
TTTTTACAGGATATGCACGATCGCTGCGCGGCAGGATAAGCAGGATATTATCAACCTCCTGAATTACCTAAAGGCTGAAATTATCTTGGCTTTAGTGCCGCGCAGCGATCGTGCATATCCTGTAAAAAATATTATTGGTTTTATCATTTGAGACCGGAATGTTTTTCACTTTGAAGTGGCATCAATATATTAACCCGATTTTGATCGTCGAACCGCTAAGAGCTTTCACGAAGTTTAACGGGCACGGACTTAACTTACAGTGTACTAATTACTGCCAAAAATATCGGGTTGCAAGAGTTGCGATCAAACTTACCATTGCAGCCATAAAACTTCCCCAGGCCATATCTACAAGAGTTAACTCCCAAGGCCAACCTTTAAGTGTGGCTTGATTAGTCAAATCATAAGTGCCATAAGTAACCAACCCAAAAAGCAATCCAACTAATAAAACATGAAAATATCCTGTATTGTTTCTTAATGCAGGAAGGACGACAAATACGTTAAGTGCCGCAGCGTAAAGAGCATAGAATATAATAGCCGGTAAGAATGACATGGATTGAGCTAACAGGTGCCCAATTTTAGGCTGATAAAAAACTTTGAGCATGGTTCCAAGCCACACACCATCAATTAAAATAATAGAGATCAGGATAATACAATAAGAAAAATAAGCCATTTCTACTCCCTTTTGTCCTTTTTTATTTTGTATACTGTTTCTTCTTGAATAGTACCATTATAATTTCTCAAAGCATGCACTTTTAATCCCAAACCAAGACTTTGTCCAAATGTTTATCTTGTTTTTTTGGCCAAAAGCATTACAATACGTCACAATTCTTGACAGGGGGTAAAATGAATCAACTTATACAAAAAATAAGAGAAACAATTTCTGAAAATGAAATGCCGTCTTACATTTATACATATCCTACCAAAAAGTCCTATATTCCAATGACTGATTGGAAAAAGGCGTGTGGGAGTTGGAGCTCTGTGACAGGGTCCATGACTCTATATATTCACATTCCCTTTTGTGAAATGAAATGTTCGTTTTGCGATCTTTTTACAGCTACAAATCAACCTGAAAATGTCATTGATCGCTATGTTAAAGCAATTCTCAAAGAAATTGAAATCATGGAAAATTACTTGCAAAAAGATAAAATCTGTATTCAATCCATATATTTTGGTGGAGGCACTCCCACACTACTTAGTAAACAGCAACTAGATGCTATTATTTTTAAAATTCGCAACACTTTTGTTGTTGCAAAGGATGCTGAATGGAGTATAGAAGGTGCTCCCAATTCATTTAACCAAGAAAAATTACTTCAATTCAAATCATCGGGCATTAATCGCTTAAGTATAGGAATTCAATCCTTTGATGCTCAAGAGCTTAAGGCTATGGGCCGTTTTTATGATGCATCTTTAAGTCAATCAATGGCAAAGGCTGCAGTAGAATCGGGAATTGGCAATATCAATTTAGACCTCATTTATGGAATCCCAGGACAAACTTTTGAAAGCTGGCAAAAGAATCTCTTAACAGCAATTGATATAGGCCCTGCAACAATTACCACTTACCCCCTGGCAGTAAGAAGCCGCACTGCATTCGGTAAGCAAATGGATAGGGGAGTGCGACATGATTTTGTCGATGCATCCAATAGATACCATTGGTATGATTTTACAAGAGAGCAACTTCTTAAGGCTGGCTACAAACAGCAAACGCTTGTCACTTATTCAAAAGAAGGTGGAGGATGTTTGCATGAAGCTAATGAATTTTCAGGCATTCCAACATTATCTTTAGGTGCCGGTTCAAGAAAATATGCCCCCGATTTTCATTACGTCGATGAAGATTATGTTAATCGAAAACCTAATCGAGTGACGATGATGGAGTATATGGATGCAATAGAACGGGGGGAGCTTTTAGTCAAGTCCGGTGTGCAACTGACGAGGAATGATCAAATATTACGCTATCTAATCCTTGGCCTTTTAGCAAGTGGATTAGATACGGCAAAGTATTTGCAAAGGTTTCAAGAACCTATTGAAACGAGATTTTTAGATTTGTTTCAAGCTCTTGGAAGTGAGGGTTTTATACTCAGAACAGGTTCCTTAATAAAATTGACCCAAAAGGGCGTGCGATTTAGTAGTCATGTAGGTAATTTTATTGCACAAATTTTTGAGGAGCCTTTATGAATCAGAACACTACATGGTTTCAAAAAGAAACTTACGGGGCCTTTTGGGAAAAAGGATACCGTAACAGTAATGTTTCCTGTATGGGTGGTCCAAGCTTTGAGGTAGCGGAAATTTTTCCGGCTTTACCCAATCATGCCAAGGTTTTAGACCTTGGTTGTGGTGAGGGAAGAAATGCCTTTTTTTTAGCTTCCAAAGGATGTGATGTCACCGCTGTAGATCGATCGAAAGCAGGTATCAATAAACTTCTCACAATTGCAAAAGAGAACCATGTTGTTATAAAGGGCATTGTACAAGACATAATTGATTTTAATTTAGTCGAAGAATATGACCTCATTATGGCACACGGAGTATTATATTATCTTGGTAATGCTGTCTGGAGAGATTTATTAACAAAAGTTAAAAAGCATACCCGACAAGGTGGGTTCAATATTTTCACCCTTTTTATTTACAATGAAAAGTATCCGTTGGTCAAGGAAATTGAATCTGCCCAATACAAAAATTCATTTTGCGAAAATGAGTTACAGGAATTTTATCAAGACTGGATTGAACATCGCTACGATCAATATGTCAAATGGGATGCACATCCCGGAATTCCTTTACATTATCATCCGATTGAAAAATTGGTCAGTCAAAAGCCGCTTGTTAAAATTAAAAAGGAAAAATTAAAAGTTGCTGCCGGTTTATCAGAAGAAGTTTTTGCAAGTATTGCAATGGAAATGTCACAAGAAGCGCTTATCAACCTTATTGGCGAGGCAGAAATGATCGAAAGGATGCATATGGATGGCATGCAATTTGGAATTGCCACAGGGGACGAAAGGGGGTTAGAAAGTACCATCAATGGCTACCATTTGGAACTTTGGTTTTATGGAAAGCATGCTTTTTATATGGTCAATGGCGAGGTTGCAGGAAAAGCACTTTATGCAACAGAGCCCATTCGTCTTAAATTTGATCCATAACAAAAAGAGGGATATCATTTTTAGCTAATTCTAAGATGGGTAGGGTTATTTTGTTAAAAGTCTGAATTCTTTTTTTAGCTATTTCTTCATTATCTTCTTTACGAACGAATAACTTCTGCCCGCAAAAATTGCATTGATCAGAAATTTTTGAGGGATTTAAAATTCTATTAAAAATGAAAGCGCATCCGGTACATGTCATGCGATTGGAGATGCGTTCCAAAGCTAGTTTTTCCGTACAAGTTAAATGGATCAGAGTGATTCTCAAGGCCATCTGTTTTAAAAACTTTAAAAATAATTGATACTGATTGATTGTAGAAGGGAATCCTTCAATGGCAAAAGGTTCGTTCAAGGAATTGAGCAGCTCTTGGGATATGAGGGTAAATGCAAGATCATCGGCAATAAGTGTGCCGGTATCTATATTACTTTTAACTTGTTTGCCCAAAACGGTATCACATTTTACTTCATGACGTAAGCGATCTCCCATGGCAATAATTTTGTAGCCTTTTGTTTTTAAATTCTGGCAAAAAGTTCCCTTTCCTGATCCCGGCATTCCAAATATCAAATAATTCTCTTTCATATACACATTTCCTCCAAAATGAAAAAATTAGACCCCTACAGTTTATCAGATCTTCGATTTTTTACAGGATATGCATGACGCTAAAGCGCATACGCATTAAGCTAAAAATAAATTATAAAGCAGGCCTTCAGCCTGCGATCGTAACGCACTGATACCTAGGGCGTTGCCCTAAGCTATTATAAGCCAGGGCTTTGCCCTGAAAAATCGTCTTCCAGGCTGAAGGCCTGGTTTTTAATAGCCTAGGGCATCGCCCTAGGAATGATATTGTATAAAATGCAGGCTGTAGGCCTGCTTTATAATTATCCTAAAATAC
>JBBSJT010000150.1:0-4025 GCA_038257035.1 Chlamydiia bacterium | reverse complement strand
TTAATGCGTATGCGCTTTAGCGATCTTGGCCAGCGCAAGCGATCCTGCATATCCTGTAAAAAATTCAATAAGTTATAGTAATAAACTTTTATTTTTTTTTCATATTGGTGTAAAATTGTATACTTACCCCCTTGTTATATTTTGATCTCAGGACATGAAATGAATGCACAAAATTTGCCGGATTTGGAAACTTTAATGAAGAAGACCCACGTACCCGGGCTTTCTCTTGTGGTCATAGAAGATGCCAAAGTCACTTTGCTAAAAAATTTTGGGAGTAAAAACAGTCAAAAAAAAGATCCTGTTGATGACAATACACTCTTTGAAGCAGCCTCTCTTAGTAAGCCTGTTTTTACTTATGCTGTTTTAAAATTAGTCGAAAAAGGAACATTAGACCTTGACCGGCCTCTTGTTAATTATCTTCTGTTTTCAGATATAAAAGATGATGAAAGAGTAAATTGCATTACGGCAAGAATGGTTTTAGCACATACTTCTGGCCTTCCAAATTGGAGACCGAAAAATAAACCTTTAAAGATTTATTATAAACCCGGCACAAGATTTAATTATTCAGGTGAGGGTTTTTTGTATTTGCAAAAGGTTGTCGAGCAACTTTCAGGATTGTCATTAGAAGAGTTCGTGCAAAAAACAGTTTTTATCCCTTTAAACATGTCACATAGTTCTTTTGTCTGGTCTTATAATGGTCAAAAAGCAACAGGTCATTACATTGACGGCCACCCCATTGAAATGCTGGATGCAGTGCCTCAAAATGCCGCTTTTACACTGCATACAACGGCGATGGATTACGCAAAATTTATTACCGCGATCTTAAAGGATAATTCGAAAACTATTCAAGAAATGTTCTGTCCACAAATAAAATTACCCCAAAATGGCCCTGATTCAATTGAAAAGTATTCAAAAGAACTCTCAAATTCACTTTCATGGGGTTTAGGATTTGGAATTCAATCAATAGATCAAAAAGATTCATTTTGGCACTGGGGGGATAATGGAGGATTTAAAAGTTTCATTTTAGCTTCAAAAATTGATAATAGTGCAATTATCATCTTTACAAATGGTTTCCATGGCTTATTGCTCATCGCAGATATCATTAATAAATATAAAAATATTTCACAACCTGCCTTTGAATGGGTAGAAAAAGGATAATCAATATTCATCTATATTAGGCTAAAAAAGCAATTTTACGATGTCAGCATATCTTTATAAATTAAACAAATTCTATTTCTACCATTTTATTGTTTTTAGTTCTAAGAAGCACAGTAGAGCACTCATTTGAAGTTGTATATCCGACTATCAGATCACCGATTAAAGCGGCATCACAATGAATGGCACCTTTTTTTGTATAAATCGCTTGGCCACTTGAAATTTCAAAGGCGGAAATATGAAATGTATTTGTATTTGTTTGCTTGGCGAGGAGATAATACCCACCACCTTCAAGAACCATGTGAAAGTGCGGTTGATCGTTATGATATTCAAGGTAAAAACCTCCTCCGTCATTTTCACTCATGATGTAATCTTTTACATAATTAGTCTCTACATGCATTTTCCATAAAGGAAATGGTGGAGCTTTTGGAAAGCGAATGGCAGATTTTTCCGGAATTAATAAAGCCCCATAATAGGCAAGATTTTCATTGGTTGCTTTTACTTTTGGTATTTGAATAAGGGATTTCGCAAAATAGAGCCCACCATTATCCCCAAGGATATTATTGTTTTCTCCCGAAGCAATAATATTCTTATCCCATTCTGCAAAAAATTCCAGATGTTCTGGAACATTAATTACAGAGGGATTAGAAGCTTCTTCCTCTAAATCTATTGCAAATAATTCATTAGAAGAAATTATCATATTTTCTTCAATTTGATAAACTTGATCTTCTTTTACGCACTTGACAAGACCTACAGTTTTCATGCTGCCTCCATCTTGCCCTCGACTTATATTTATTAAGCCTTCAATCACCCGCCTATCAAATTGAGGTAATTGGACCATTAACTGGTTAAGGGATGTTTCAGGTTCATCATTTGGACAAGGGTTTACTGAATTAAAATTATCTGAGCCGACAAACATAAAATATCCTTATTTTTAAAAAACTACACTTGTAGTAATTATGTTTAAAAAAACTCTCTTCTCATGTGTTTTTTCCATAACACAAGTAAAAGAAAAGGTTCAATAAACAATCCTACTACGCTTGTAGTATTTGATGCAATAAAAATTATTTTTAGTGTTATTGAAGCTCTAGAAAGGATGATTGGAAGACGATTTTTTTTTCATATTTTTCCTAAAGATCAATCAATAATTATTTGAACTACAGAACTGTCCATACTTGGAATTGCTTTTAGTCAATTGGTAGATTCTAATAAAATCTTTAATTTTTCAAACACGGATGGCAGAAGTGACGGTTAAAAGGGTCAGTTCCCCCTTAATCCTATTACGTTTTATTTCAGCCAAAATTAAAAATATTTCAAAACTTGTTTTAATAACATTTTTCGTATAGACTTACCTATTATTCTTTAGCTAAGGAGCATTATGAGTATTACAACATCAATAACTAACGAAGAAAAATGCAATGAAAAAGAATTACCAAATATTAGTGAATCCAAAAATGAACAGAAATTTGGAGCTTTTTTAGGAGTTTATGTCCCTTGCATTTTAATGTTATTTGGAGTAATCATTTTTTTAAGGCTTGGTTGGATCGTTGGCATTGTGGGACTTCCCTCTACCCTAGCTATTATTACCCTCTCAGCTTCAATAGCATTGATTACGACTCTTTCAATGTCATCAATAGCTACAAATACTGAAGTCGGAAAGGGAGGTGTTTACTATATGCTTTCTCGATCCTTGGGATTAGATGTTGGAGCAGCCATTGGCATTCCATTATTTTTTAGACAATCTCTCACAATTGCTTTTTGTTGTATTGGTTTTGGCGAGTCTCTTCATGATCTTAACCCATCTTGGTCGATTTTTAATATTAGTATCAGCACTTTAGCATTATTAACGATTTTAGCTTACACTTCTGTAAGGGGTGCCCTTAAAGTTCAGGTAGTCATATTCATTGCGATTGTTGGATCTCTAATTTCCTTATTTACAGGAGGTGAAGTCGCCCCTATGGATCCGGATGTATTTATTCCATCTAGTTTTGTTTCCTTGGGCTTTTGGGGTGTCTTTGCAATTTTCTTCCCGGCAATGACTGGGATGGAGTCAAGTGTTTCTCTTTCAGGAGATTTAAAAAATCCGGGACGCTCCCTTCCAATCGGTACTATAAGTGCCATCCTTAGCGCTTTCGCTATTTATGTGGGAATTTCTGTATTTTTAGTATCTAGAGTTTCTTATGACAGGTTAGTGAACGATCCTTTAATTATGAATAATATTGCAAGCATCCCCTCTCTAATCATCGTGGGTATTTGGGGAGCAACACTTTCCAGTGCTTTGGGAGGCCTTTTAGCTGCGCCTAGAACTTTACAGGCAATTGCTGAAGATGGAATAGCTCCAAAGATTTTTGCAAAGACTTATGGACCTATGAATGAACCTAAAATAGCGACGTTAGCAACTTGTTTAATTGCTTTAGTTGGAACTTATTTCGGTAGCATCAACGTTCTTGCTCCATTGTTAACCATGGTTTCTTTAATAAGTTATTGCGTACTCAACTTATCAGCCGGCATGGAAACATTGATGGCCAACCCTAGCTGGAGACCGCGCTTTCGTGTACACTGGACAATCTCTTTAGGAGGTGCCCTAGTTTGTCTTTTGGCTATGCTTATGATTGACCCGGGAACTGCTTTGCTGGCCATATTCTCGATTGTAGCTCTTTTCCTTTTTGTTAAGCGAATAAAACTAGAGTCCAAAATGATAGATATTCGTGATGGGCTGCTCTTATTTTTTTCAAGATTGGCAGTTTATCGACTAGCATATGACACGGGCCCTTCTAAATCATGGCGTCCACATTTTTTGGTCTTTGCTGATATCGAAGATGAACACACAATTTCTTTAATGAAATTTGCTCAAGGGATTTGTCAGAGTA
>JBBSJT010000149.1:0-4090 GCA_038257035.1 Chlamydiia bacterium | reverse complement strand
TCTTGGGCCAAACAAACGCCCTCATTTGTACTCCAGGCGTGCAACAAATGTAGCGGGCGTGCATCTTCGCCCCAACCACGACTCCCTCGAAGAGTTTTTCCATCTATTGCTATGATGTCACCCTCTAAGCTACTTGCAAGTGATCTAATGCTTTTTAGAAGATCTTCTAACGATTTTGTTGGTATAAGGCTCATGACTCGTTTAAGAGTCGCATTAGAGGGAATGCCTGATGAGATATCAACATATTTGCTGATCCAATCAATCATTCCTTCAGCGGCTTGGACAATTTCTTCCCAATCTTTTGCTCCACACAAAACACCGACTAAAGAAATAAATATAATTGTGACCAAAGAGTGGCGGAAATTACAAGAGGGTTTGCGAGGATCTTCTATTTCATTAAGAATTAGAATAATACGGTTGCCGATTTTAGGGTGTAGAAATTCTTTAGGCTTGATATGGGCCGGTACTTTGCCTTTTGGCTGACTCATGGGAAATCTCCTGAAAAAATTTCCATGAGTTTCGCAGAACTTCAATCAAAATTCAATAAATTGATTTAATGTTTGGTCACCTGAGGTAATGAGCCAGTGTTGCCTATCGCCCTACAAGCACACCTTCGAAAGAGGTAGCTAAATTAATGCCCGGTTTGTAAACTACTTAAACTCGACTTTGCAATTTTTTGGGCTCATCTTCGGAGAGCAGCTTCACACAGCTAAATAAATTTCTTGGAAGGGGTAAAAAACCCCTTCCTGCGAAATTTATTACGCTGTATTTTACTGCTCTCTCGAATACGAGTCCAAAAAATTGCAAAGTCGAGTTAAAAATCAAATTGGAGTAACCATGTCATGGCAATTCAAAATCAAACTCTCGGTAATGTGTTAGCGCAAAATAAAAACTTCCGGTATTTTGACAATTTAAAAATTTCCGGTTTCTGACATAGACAACCTCAATAAAGGAGGTTGTTAAAAATGGAGGAAATCTTAGAAATGACAAAAAAAGAACTTGAAAGAATAAAAATCTTATCCCAGCTTAGGGAAAAAAGGATTACTCAGGTAACTGCAGCTAAAATTCTCAAAATTTCTGATCGTCAAATAAGAAATCTTTTGGCTGGAATCAAAATCCATGGTGATAAAGCTGTAATATCTAAAAAAAGGGGCAAGTTAAGAAATCATTGTATCCCTAAAAACGTAAAGGAAGACACCTTAAAGCTCATCAATGAATATTATCAAGATTTCTCCCCGAAATTAGCCAATGAATTCCTTAAAAGCCAACATAACATTAACATTTCTAATGAAACGCTGCGCAAGTGGATGATCGAAATTCATCTTTGGGTACCTAACACGCAACAAAAAAATATACATCGACCTAGGGAAAGAAGAGGCCGGTTCGGTGAATTGATCCAAATCGATGGTTCTCATCATGATTGGTTTGAAGGCCGTTCTCCAAGGTGTGTTTTAATGGTTGCAATTGATGATGCTACGAGTTTGCTAACAAGTCTATACTTTGCACCCGGTGAAAATCTCGAAGCCTATTTGAAGACCTTGCAATGCCATTTACAAACATATGGCATTCCTCAAGCTTTTTATGGAGACCGCTGCAGTGTAAACGTACCGCGTGTTTTAAGTTTGGGAAATGAATCTACCCAATTTAAGAAGATTTTAAATGAGCTGAACTGTGAATTGATTTTGGCAAATTCACCTCAAGCCAAAGGCCGAGTTGAAAGAGTCAACAGAACACTTCAGGATCGGCTCGTGAAAGAGATGCGCCTTAGAGGAATATCTTCAATAGATGCGGCTAATGAATTTCTTGAAGAATACATGGAGAAGCATAATGCTCTCTTTGCTAAAAGCCCCGGCGAACGCGGCAACGTTCACCGGTCAATAGAGGGACTTTGCCTTGAGCAAGTACTCTGCGTACGCGAGACTAGGATCTTAAGCAAAGACTTCACGATTCAATTCGACAATACATTTTACAAAATTGAATCTCCAGAAAGAAAGCTTTCTTTGTACAAGGGAGCAGAAATCGAAATCCGAACCATGTTTGATGGCAATAAATTTGCATTATGTAAAAATACTATAGTTAGCATGCATGCATTAAAGGATATAGAAAATCAAATTTTAGATTACAAACAGGTGAAAGAATGGAAAATAAAAAAACAATATACTCCATCTCCAAACCATCCTTACAAAAATGAATCATATAACCGAATGTTAAAAGAAAAGTATCGGGCCAAAAAGTATGGTACTTAGCTTTATATATACACATGCATACACGCGCATGTGCGTGCGCGTGCGGGGGGGGGGCAACTCTAATTTTATCGGGTTAGCTGAATGAAGAAGAGAGCACGGCTACTTTGTTCTGGCAGCCACCAATAACTTTGCAAAAGACTTTAAAGGAGGTAATTTCACCGTGTCCCTTCACGAAGAAGAGAGCACGGCTACTTTGTTCTGGCAAATTTATAGGTATCAAAAATGCTGAATTTATTAAATAATTTTTTTATTTTGGCCTTGGAAAACCGGAAATGTTTAACTGGTTTAAACCGGAAATTTTTAAATTGCGCTAACAGACCCAAAAATAAAGCTTTAAATATAATTGTTATTCACTTATAATAAGTTTTCAACACCTAATTTTTTAGGTTCTTGTGAAGAATTGGGTCCCCCCTATAATATTTATTAGCCAACTAATTGATATTCTTTCCTATGAAGATGATACAATTTTAGCTTAAAATATTCCTGATCATGAAAACCATATGCCTGCCTTTTGAGAACTTTAATTTTATTGTTTATACCCTCCGCCTTGCCATTGTCGATCCCATGCTCAAAGTAGCTTAATAGTCCCGCAGAGTATTGCAGTAAAGTTCGGGCCGTTTTTGCTAGTTGCTCTACGCCTGATTCTACTGCCTGTATAATCCACCAGCCAAGAAATCTTGCACCTTCAGATATTGAACTTAATCCCCAAAACATGCGGAATTGTTCTTTCATGCTATGTGCTATTGCTAGTGACTGATTAATATCTAGAAGATGCTGCAGACTACTTTTCTCTTCATCGTCAAGATCTACAAAATTACGTAACAAGAGAAAACGCTGTCCCTTAAGTACTTTTAGACCTTTATCTTGACATTTCGCGTATTCTGCACGTCTAATTTTATCGATCGAGTCGTTCAATAGCTTTGTGACATGGAAACGATCAAAGATAATTGACACATTTGGAAGATGCAATTTAATTGAGCTCGAATATGCAGCACTCATATCAATTCCAATACCTCTAAGACGTTTAGCCTTTTTTGCAAGGAGCTTTAGAAAAGGCCTGAGTGATTCTTCATTGCGTCCCTCTACGGCATGGATAATTTGACCTGTAGAAATGTCAGTGAATATGGTCATATATTTATGCCCTTTCTTGATTGCAATTTCGTCGATGCTAATATAACGGAGCTTCTTGAAGGAAAATTGTTTGGCACGCTTGCTAAGGTTCGCCTTATCAATGTTTTTTACTGTCCTCCATTGAAGCCCTAAGAAGAGGGCTACAGCAAGAAGAGTTGTCATTGCCATTAACTGAACAATGTACCAAATAAAAGATTTGGTCATGGGAAGCTTACCTGAACAAAATGGCAGTTGTATCCAAGCTTTTGCCCTGCATTTATGACAGTACACTTTATGAGTATCAATTTTCAGATAAGTTCTTTTCTGACCGAGATTAAGCAATCGGAAAGTTCTCTCTTTGGTTTCTCTGATACGTACATTGGAAGATTTGCAACATGAACATCGTATGATGTTGCATCGTAGGCGACCTCGAAATATCACATAGTCAGATTCAAATTCTGAGGTCTGAAAGATTACACTTTTATTCTCGAGTAAGGTATAAAAAACTTTAGAGATGGACATGAAGAGCCTCCTATTGTTTGGTTGCATAGGAATTCTTTATGTCCATTCTCTTTTTTTTTTAAAAATACTTATCTATTAACCGCTCCAAATATTCTGCCCCAATTCTTCACAAGAACCATAGAACTCGTGTTTATTAATCACAGATTACAATCGAGGTTACTAATGGTTAATAGCTCTCCAGCAAATAACCCCATAAGCGTCAGGGCGATTTT
>JBBSJT010000148.1:0-4186 GCA_038257035.1 Chlamydiia bacterium | reverse complement strand
TTAATGTTGATGGTTAAAACGTTAAAAAACTTGCGATGGTTTAAACCTACGATACAAAGCGATTTGGTTGAGCTTTATAATTGCGTCTTTCCTATGGTAGCGGTCAAGAAGGCCGGTCGTGTCGTAACCTAAAATAGAATAGGCAATATAGATGGCTTCAATCGAACTTAAACCCCTTTCTGCATCAGAACAATCATCCTGCCTTCTTGGGTAGGCGGTCCTAAAACCTTCCGGAAGACTTCGTTTTTCCATTTGTTCAATGGATGGGACGCTTTTGGCCATTTTTTCGGCATAGCGCCAAGTACCATCTAAAATAAATAGACCATGTCCTGCATCTTTACTTGTTAATAAGGGACCATCAAAGGATAAGACAATATATCCGTTCAAATCACCAACGCTTTGGTTAGGATAAGTGTAAAATTTAAAATCTGGACGAGATTCAAGACCTGTAAGGCTGCACTTTTTCAGATTTTCTTTTCTGTGGCGTAAAACAACTGTTGATGGGAAGGACATACTTATAAATTATTTATTTGCTAAAAAAGCAGTATACCTCATAAACTTGAGAGTAGTCAACCCTTATCTTAAAACCTCCTAAATCAGCTATCCGCTAAATTAGGTTAAAGATTACAAAAGGACCAAAAATGTCTAAACTTTATATTCTACTCGTTACGTTTTTTGCTTTGAACATGTCCACGGCGACACTTCATGCAGCTAACAGTTCAAAAATTAATTGGATAACAAGTTATGAAGAAGCACTTGTCCAATCAAAAGAAACATCTAAACCCATCTTACTTTTTTTCACAGGTTCCGATTGGTGCACTTGGTGTCATAAATTAGATGCTGAGGTTCTCAACACATCGGAATTTGTCGATGCGACTGCAAATAAATTTATTTTTGTATTGCTTGATTTTCCGATGAGCGCAAAGCCATCTGCAGAATTAACAGCTCAAAATAAACAACTGCAAAAGAAATATGATGTACGCGGTTTTCCATCCATTGTTCTTTTAGATAGTAAAGGACAAAAAATTGGCGTCACAGGTTACCGTGCAGGTGGCGGTAAACAGTACGCGGAACATCTTTTTAAGATGGTCAGCGATTTTTCAGCTTACAACCAAAAGGTAAGCAATCTGGAAAAACAAAATTTTTCAGGACAAGAACTTAAACACTTATACGAGAAAGCCCAAGAATTTGGGCTTCTTCAAGATGCCAATAAAATTACAGAAATGGGTTTTAAATCAGATCAAAATGAATTTTTCGGTCTTGAAAGATACCGATTTTTAGCTTGTGAGGGCAAAATCAAATCAGCAGAGGCCATTCGCTTAAAAAGCCAACTTCTTGCAAATGATCCGCAAAATGAAAACATGATTCATTATCAAATTGCGATTATTGATTTTGAAACATTAGCCTCACTTGCAGAAAAAGAAAATAAATCTTCAGATTTTTTTGTCGCTCCCCTTGTTGATTATATTGAAAGGTTTGGCAATCAAGATAAAACAAACCTTTGGCGTTTACACATGATTATTAGCCAAGTCTACTATGATAGAGATGAGTCCCAAGAATCTCTCATCCACGCAAAAAAGGCGCTTGCAACAGCACCCGCATTTGTTCAGCCTGAAATTGCAATTGTCATTAAAAATTTTGAAAAAAAAGAATCCCTTTATCCCCTAGCCTCTGCTCATGACTAAAAAATTTAAACCTGATCCCATTTAATTGGATTTAATAGCTCTTTTGGGATATCGAATAAAAATCTTGAAGGCTGTGAAGAACAATCTTTGCCCATTCTTTTTCGCTTTGTTGACATGCTAATAGTCAAATGATTCATAGCCCTTGTTATTGCCACATATAATAAACGTCTTTCTTCTTCAATGCCCGTTTCCTTTAAGCTTTTTTCGTGGGGCAAAATATGATCCTCTATGCCGACTAAAAAACAAATCGGAAATTCCAAACCTTTTGCACTATGAAAAGTCATCAAGCTTACCTTGTCTTCCACGCTTTTTTTGCGACTAGACAACCACTCGTTTTGTAAAGTTAAAGTGGAAAGAAAATCTTGAATAGATGGAAAACCATTGGCTTTTTGCTCATTCTCATATTCACTTAACAAAGAGACAAAACCTTCCACATTTTCCCATTTAAAAAGACGCATTTGATCGCTTTTTACTTCTTCATTGATCGCTTTTTTATAGTCGATTTTTTCAATCAGCCATTTTAATGTTTCATGCAAGGCATCAGTTTTAAATCTTTTTTTAGCTTCTTCAATAATGGAAATAAAAGAACATAATCCATCAAAAGCCTTAGCAGGAATTTGAAAGGTTGTATCCAGTTCAATTTTATTTGTGACAGATTTTAAAACATCCCAAAGAGGAATGTTATTGGAGCGATTATAAGCCGTTAGCTGATCCAAAGTCCCCTCACCAATCCCTCTACGTGGTTGATTAATGATGCGAAGAAGTGCTTCTTGATCGCTTGGATTTTGTATCAAACGAAGATAAGCATGCAAATCCTTGATTTCACGTCGCTCATAAAATTCCACCCCGCCAAAAATCTCATAGGGAATTCCCCTGACAAATTCTCCTTTGTCATTCCATGTATGTTTGATAAGGGCTATCTCGAACGATCTTGACAAAGCATTAGAGCGGTACAGAATGGCAAAATCTTTCCATTTTAGATTTAAGGTTTCCTTCATTTTTGCTATTCGGTAAATCACACCTTCAGCTTCATTTACTTCACTTGGAGCAAAAAAGACATCGATCTTTTCACCTTCGCCGCGATTACTCCAAAGCTCTTTTGCATGGCGGTTGAAATTTTTTCCAATCACTGCATTGGCAGCCTTTAAAATAGTGTTGCTCGATCGGTAGTTTTGAACAAGCTTAATCATTTTTGCATTTTCAAAATTTAAAATATTTTTTACATCAGCTCCTCGCCAGCCATAAATAGACTGATCATCATCACCCACCACACATAAATTCTGATACTTTGCTGAAAGCAATTGAGCCAATCTATACTGAACAGGATTTGTGTCCTGATATTCATCAATCATAATGTAGCGGTAATGATCTTGATAACTTTCCAAGATATGCGGGTGTTTTTCAAAAAGTTCGACACATAATGCTAACATATGATCAAAATCTACGGCATTATAAGCCCTTAGAGAGTCTTGCAGGCGCCTATAAACATCTCGTGTAAAGTCATCATGCCATTCAGATCCTGTTCCATTAATGTCTTCGGGTTTCAAACCTTTATTTTTGGCAGAAATAATTGCATTTGTGGCTTGGGCTAAAGAGGGTAAATCAGCTTCCCTGTCTAAAATATCGCGGGCGATCAGATGAATTAAGCGTTGAACATCACCCATGTCGTATAAAGAAAATTTTTCTGTGTAGCCAAGATGATGAATTTCATTTCTTAAAATTTTTAAACAAAAACTATGAAATGTGCAAAGTGTGGTTTGTGATGCAAGATTTGGCTCGATGAGTGTTGAAAGTCTGTGGCGCATTTCAGCTGCTGCCTTATTAGTAAACGTAAGACCCAAAATGGCAGATGGGGGGACATTTAAATTTTTGATGAGGTGTGCCATGCGTAAAGTTAAAACGCGCGTTTTTCCGCTTCCTGCACCGGCAAGAACAAGCAATCTGCCACTGACCGAATTTACGGCTTCTTGCTGGGATTTATTTAAACCATAATTTTGCATACAATAATCATACCACTTTCAAGTCTTTTTCACCACAGAGATCACAGAGTTCACAGATAGGGCAATAAAAAATAAAAATTATACAATTATTAAAGAAGAATTTTAATACTATCTCTCTGAATGGTACCGAAATAACATGTTCTAACCTGAAACCCAAATCATAAAATCTATTGCTATAGCCATACGATTTTTTACAGGATATGCACGATCGCTGCGCGGCATGATAAGCAGGATAATTTCAACCTTCAGTAATTCAGGAGGTGGATAATATCCTGCTTATCGTGCCGCGCGAGCGATCGTGCATATCCTGTAAAAAATCAAAAATGTGATAAATTGTAGAGGTTAATTTTTTTATTTTGGAGTAGAACTTGTATACAGGTCCTACTCCAAGAAGTGTTTAGTGTTTTCGTTTTTTTGATAGATGGTCGTCGGTTAATTCTAGCGGACGTTTTGCTGAGGTATCCTCTTCTAAAACATGGGCCATAGTAATTTTCTCATCAT
>JBBSJT010000147.1:0-4235 GCA_038257035.1 Chlamydiia bacterium | reverse complement strand
TCATGAGTGAAATCTCCTGTTATATTAAACTTTTAGTAAGAAGAAACATCTTCCAACTTCTTTTACTTTACGAGAACTAAAAATAAAACTCAATCTGAAAATATAAACGGGATATATACTGCTACTTCAAAATGAAAAAATATGCTGGTCTCACTTGAATCAAACCGATAATATTTTTTACAGGATATGCACGATCGCTACGCGGCACGATAAGCATGATAATATCAACCTCATGAATTACTGAAGGTTGATATTATCCTGCTTATCGTGCCGCGCAGCGATCGTGCATATCCTGTAAAAAATCGAAAACGCTATTAAACAAGCTTTACTGGCATTGCAAGTTTTCACTCTCCAGTCTTCCTGCATAACATTTTTATTTATGATCTGGTTTCATCGGATTTGAAATATTTGACTATCTTGTAACCAACGCTTGATTCTTGAAGTTGCTTCATATTTCCAAAGAGGTTTTGACGATCGGCTTCTAAATAAGGATCATCTACTCCTGAATAGGGTTCTTCTAATCCTGATTGTATATTTCGTAAGATTTGTATTTGTATTTTTTGCATTTTGCTAATTGTACTATATTCATGGGCAACAAGACTTGTAGCACCAAGGAAAGCAACACAAGACATCATGCATCCCATCTTAAACATTCTTGGGGTAATATTCATAAACACCTAATTTTTTTAAAATAATTTATACCGAGTAGTTTTGTTATTTGTTCGAATTGTTTGGTAATAAGAATTAATCGTTTTATTCCAGATATTACGGCATGAATCGGGAAGTCGATTTCCGATTTGCATGGCCTCAATCATTTGATAATTTACGCCAAAATGATTTATAAGCGCTTTACAGATGGTTTCATGATGCTCACTCTCTTTAATATTTTCCATGATAACAGGCATTATTTCAGAAATCTTTTTCGTTGATTGATAACGGAGTATTAACACAAGATTTGAAATCACAGAATTTATATTTGCAGCAGTCCAATCGTTTATCATATAAATGGCACTTTCAACTCCTCGATTAGCAAGCATTCTTTTTCCAATGCTATCTAAAATCGGTTTAAGAAAGGGATATTCTCTTTGAAAGTCAATTGTTTCTAAAACAGTTTCTTTTGATCCATTTTCTGCAATATTAAAATATATACTGTCTTTTAGATGTGTGTAAAACTGTTTTATTCCCTTTCCTTGTTCAGATATTTTCTGATAAATTAATAAGTGATCTCTTAGCGGAATGTCATTTAAAGAGACATCATCAAGCGAGATTTCCATCGAATCCAATAACTGAACAAGAAGATCCGTTAAATCATATTCAACTAAACATTGAATCAATCCGTTTTCAAGAACTTTTATTGCATCTTTAAAGTTCATTTTCTTTATTTCTTCAATAACAACATTTTCATACCCTTCTTTAATGAGTACTTTAAAAGCATAAATACAAGATTTGACTTTTGTTTTTTGGAGTGATTCTATCAAAGATGGAATTTCTTGAACTCGACCGTTTGCAATAAATGCTTTAAGAATGTCGTCAAACATCACTTTATTTTTTGTGGCTTTGCAGACTTCTAAAGCCTGATCAATCATCCCTTTTCTACACAATTGGCCAATCATTTGGCAGCACAAATCATCTGAATGAATAAATTCATTCATGACCTCCATGGCATCTTTAGAATATCCAGCTTGAAAAAGGGTTATAATGGTTTTTTGAAAAGGATTTTCACGATCATAATCAAATATATTAGCAGCCTGAGCTATCTTAACAACTTTTGGAATATATCTATTTTTAACCAAAGTGCCAATCCATTGTTCTGCTTGCTTTATACTGGGTTTAGAATTAGCCTTAAACGCTTTTTTAACTTCTAAAATTTCGTTAAAATTTCCATAAAAAATGGATTTTTTTAAACTTTCAAACTTAATAAACTTAACAGATTCAAGCTTACTACATTTTTTTAAGAGAAAACCTACTTCAAAGTGGACCACTCTTTTAATTTGAATAAGATTTTCAAGTTTGGAAAAATTCATCGAAGAATAATCTTTAAATGGATTTTGATGCGTCAGAAAATTGGCAATCTTACTTAGATTTTCAAATTCAAACAGACCGATCACCCTAATCGACATCTGTCTAAAATTTTTATTTACAAGTGTGCATGCAAGCAAGCAGTCAGATCCAAGGGATTCCCCAATATTTTTACAGATGTTCAATGAGAAATTAGGAAATAATGAAAATTCTTGATTATGGTAATTCTGAAAAGACTGTTGTCTAATTTGCAATTGCATAAAAATATTCCTACTTTATAAGCGTTAACTGCTGCTTTTAAATTTTATTGTTATAACGCTTTTCCTTCATTTAATGAAAATAAAAATTTTAAAATCTCTTTTTTCAATAATAGGTCTTTTTGCCTTAAGTCGCAGAACAGACGGCAGCATGTAGCCAAGACTGTTCTAAGACATAAGGTAAATAACAAAATCTCTAGTTTTTTAATGAGATCCTAGTTTAAAATTGATCCTTTAATGTTTTAAGGTTTTTAAATGCTTGGAATTGCGCAAAAATTATTTAACGCTGTTACTGAAAATCGCGTACCATTTAAGGCATGTAAATCCGCTTTACATTGGAAATTTCTAGAGTATTTTTTTATGCTTTATGAACTAAACCCAATCGATTTACAAGTTGCCAAGACTCTTTTAAAAAACTACACGATGGATTTTGAATCGGTAGCTGCCCTTATTTGCCATCTATCAAATGCAGTCCGAAATGGGCATCTGATGATCAAAGTGGAAATGCAAGAAATTTTTCCATCCATAAAATCCATATGGACAAAGGAATCTGAAATTTCTGATGAAGATTTAACAAAAATTCATCTCCTTTGTATTGCAGGTTTTCAAGAGCTTGAAACTAATCCACTATTTAAAGGCTTAATTTCAAAAAATCGAAATGGCTTTATTACAACAAGCCTTTATCAGTTTGAAAATATGCTCTATTTTCAGCGCTATTTTAATTCAGAAACAACCGTTTTAGAAAATTTAAGCAGACTTCAAAAAAGTGAGCCTTCCTTAAAATGTGATCATGCAAACATATCAACTTCCTTAAAAAAATTATTAGACAATAAAACGCTTTTAAAAGAGCAGGCGGAGGCGATTTTTAAGGCCTCAACTCAAAGCATTACTTTGATTTGCGGGGGTCCTGGGACCGGAAAAACTTATACCGCAGGGTATTTATTAAAAATTTTAACTGAATCAATGCCTGAAGAAATTAGATATAACCTTAAAATAGAACTCGCTGCACCTACCGGAAAAGCTGCCTCAAATTTGCAAAAAAGTTTATCTCATTTAATAGCCTCGAATTGTAAAGCTAAAACATTGCATCAACTGCTGGGGATTAGATCCGACGGAAAAATCCTTAATGACACTCCTTTAATCTTAAATGCTGATATTATCTTGATTGATGAGAGTTCCATGATTGACGTTTCCATGATGGCAAAACTTTTAGCCTCCATAAAAACGGGAACGCGTATTATTTTCTTAGGCGATCAACATCAATTACCCTCTATTGATGCAGGAGCTATGTTTTCTGATATTGCTTCCTTAACACCGGAAGCTAAAGTCACTTTAAAAGTGTGTTTAAGGGCAGAATTACAAGAAATCGTAGATTTTGGAAAGGCTATCAATGAAGGCGATAGCGAATCTGTTTTTAAGATGCTTCAAAATGGCAATGCAGTAAAAAAAATTGCGATTGATCCAAATCTTGAAGAAAATCTTTTTCAAAAATTTAAAAATCGTTTCCCTCTTATCTTAAAAGATGATTCAAATCCGGTTGAAATTTTAAAGTCTTTTGACCAATTCAAAATGCTTTCACCTTTACGCTCCGGCCCTTTTGGTGTGGACTCCTTAAATCGAATTTTTTTTAAAGGGTTGGTAAAAAAATCAAATCATTCCATTTCTATTCCCATCATGCTTTTACGAAATGATTCCCAATTGGAGCTTTATAATGGTGAAGTTGGTGTTTTGGTATTAGCACCCCGAGGTAATGATGAGACTTTCGATGCAAAAAAAGGGGATTACGCCCTATTTCCTTGCAAAATGAATGGTTTTAGGAAATTGCCTGCCTTAACGCTTCCTCAATATGAATATGCTTATTGTTTAAGTGTGCATAAATCTCAAGGCAGTGAATTCAATCATGTGCTATGCTTGCTACCTCAAGGCTCAGAACACTTTGGAAGGGAAGTTTTGTATACG
>JBBSJT010000146.1:0-4417 GCA_038257035.1 Chlamydiia bacterium | reverse complement strand
GCCTTCAGCCTGGAAGACGATTTTTCAGGGCAAAGCCCTGGCTTATAATAGCCTAGGGCAACGCCCTAGGTATCAGTGCGTTACGATCGCAGGCTGAAGGCCTGCTTTATAATTTATTTTTAGCTTAATGCGTATGCGCTGCCGCGGTAAAAAAAATATCAATAAGGTTAAATAATCACTGGACCGCGAGTGGTGGTAAAACAAAGACATTGTGCTGGAATAAATTAAAAAAAACCACTGGCAAAGCCAGTGGTAAAATTCGATGGAAATTAAGCGATTTGCCCAGTTGAGCGCTTAATAATAGGAGTTTTATTTTCTGTGATGTTTTTTTAAATGAACCCTTTAGAAATTGAATCTGCTCTTTATGTCCCTTACTGAATAGCTAAAACAAATTTGAGAATACCACTTATTTCTTGCATTTCTTTTGCAGACAAACTTCCCATTTTTCCACTTAAACGTGATTTATCAATTGATCTAATTTTATCTAGCATGATCTTACCATTTAAACCGGAAGAATTTGTTACTGCGTATTCGAAAGAATAGATCTTTTTTAAATTAGAGGTGATAGGAGCAACAATAATACGTGAAGAATTTTCATTCAGCACGTCATGCGAGCAAACAAGTGCTGGCCTCTTCTTTTGAATTTCAGTAGCTTTTGCAGGGTCGAAATCAACCCAAAAGATGTCACCTCTTTTAATATGCGTTTGTTTCATCTAAACCATCTTTACTTAAGGTGTCCCAAATTTCAATTTCTTCGTTTCTTGTCGTATCTTGGCTTGCTTCTTGGAATTCTTTAGCAAGTTTGTTTTTTTCTACTTCTAAACCTTCCGCGACTAATTCAGCAATAAATTTACTAATTTGCCTTTTTGCAATGTATTGATGCAAATCTTTAATCAGTTCTTCAGGCAAGGTAAGTGTGATGGGGATGTTAGACATATTATACTCCTGCTTATATCTTTATTATATAAGTTATACGTATAACGTGCAAGAGAATTTCATATACCACTGATCGTCTGGATCAGTGGTAGTCTGGAATCTTTAAGCAATCTGCTCGGTTGAGCGCTTAATAATAGGAGTTTTGTTTTCTGTAATGGTTTCTTTTTCAATAATTACTTCAGTAACAGATGGGTCTGATGGAATATCAAACATCAAGTCGCGCATCGTTTTTTCTAGAATCATTCTTAAAGCACGGGCTCCTGTTCCTGAGGCAATCGCTTTTTTAGCAATTGCTTGGATAGCTTCCGTCGTAAATTTAAGATTGACACCTTCAAGATCAAACATAGCTTGATATTGGCGAATAACTGCATTTTTAGGCTCTGTCAAAATGATCACTAAGTCTTCATGAGTGAGTTCATTACAATTTGCAATGCTGTTAAATCGGCCAATGAATTCTGGGATCATGCCATATTGTACAAAATCTTCAGGCTCTGCTTTTGAAAGAAAAACACTTTTTTCTGAAGAGGATTCAATGATCACATCTTTTTCACTTAAATTAAAACCAATGGTTGATTGACCAAGGCGTTTAGCAACAATTTTATCTAGGTTGGCAAAAGCTCCGCCAACAATGAATAAAATATTTTCCGTATTAATTTTAATGTACTCTTGATTCGGATGCTTCCTTCCGCCCTTAGGTGGAACATTAGCAGTCGTACCTTCCACAATTTTCAATAAAGCTTGTTGAACACCTTCACCTGATACATCTCTTGTAATGGAGACATTACCTGTAGTGCGGTTGATCTTATCAATTTCATCAATATAGATAATTCCAAGTTCAGCTTTTGCTACATCAAAATCTGCAGCTTGAAGTAAGCGCAAAATAATGTTTTCCACATCTTCACCAACGTAGCCGGCTTCCGTTAGCGTTGTCGCATCTGCAATTGTAAAAGGGACATCTAAAATGGTAGCTAATGTTTTGGCAATTAAAGTTTTACCGGAACCTGTTGGACCAAAAAGCAGTACGTTAGATTTGCCAAATTCAACCTTTTCATTAGAATCTTTTCCAAGAGACAAAATGCGGTTATAATGGTTATAAACGGCAACGGCAATTGTTTTTTTTGCGCTATCTTGTCCAATGATGTATTGATCCAGACGTTTTTTAATCTCTTGAGGCTTTAAAACTTTTGGCTCAAAGACAGCAGAAGATTCCGGTTTTTTCTTTTCAAGAATTCCGGAGCAGAGGTTAACGCATTTATCGCAAATGTAAACACTTGGACCTGAAATAAGTTTTTCCACAGCTTCTTCTGTGCGGCCGCAAAATGAACATGCGATCACTTGTGTGTCATCAGAATCTTTCTTTACCATCTTAAGCTTCCTTTATTTTTTCTTCAACGCAACAACTTCATCAATAAGCCCATAAGCTTTTGCTTCTTCAGGACTCATATAAAAATCACGGTCCGAATCAATTTCAATTTTTTCAATTGTTTGGCCTGTGCAATCTGCCATAATTTCATGAAGAAGTTTTTTTAAATAGATAATTTCTTTGGCCTGTACCTTAATATCTGCTGCAGTCCCGCCAACTCCACCGGACGGTTGGTGTATCATGATTCGGCTGTTTGGCAAAGCAAAGCGTTTGCCTTTAGTTCCTGCAGTTAAAAGTAGAGCTCCCATTGATGATGCTTGGCCAATACAATAGGTATTAACATTACATCCCATCCATTTCATGGTGTCGTAAATGGCAAGTCCTGCAGTGATATAACCACCAACAGAATTGATATAAATATGAACATCTTTTTTAGGATCTTCCATTTTAAGAAAGAGAAGCTGTGCAACAACAACGTTTGCAACATGGTCGCTGATGTCTGTTCCAATAAAGATAATCCTATCTTTTAAAAGACGGGAGTAAATATCCATCGATCGCTCGCCACGGCCGGTATCTTCAATTACGTAAGGAGTTAGTGAGTTTGTTGCGCGTTTATCTGTCATAAAAGATCCTTGAATTTTAGTTTTTCATTCTCTAATTATAGGAACAATTTTTCTTTTTGAAAAGCCATTCCTATAAGAAGAGCTGATTATAATTTAGTGTCCTTAAGATCGTCAAGATTAATCTTTACGAGCGCGCTCAATCAAGTAATCTTTGATTTTTCGATCGATTAACTGGCTTTTAATCTGCTGGTTAATTTCCTTTGGATCATCTTTTGGATCTATATATGAATTTTCACGGTTTGTCATGTAGGCTTGAATCATAAACTCTTCCATGATTTCATCTTGAGTTACAGAGATGTCAAGTTTTGCAGCAAGCGTTTGTGTAATGAAGTACATGCGTAGTGAATCCATCATTGTGGCAAGCGTTTTTTCATCAAGGTTACGCCCTTCATCTTTTAGCATCGACTTTGGAACATCAAAGCTGTATTTTTCTAAAATAGCTTTTTCAAGTTGATTTCTTAAAAGCTCTTGAGCATGCGATTTGGCGTTGTTTTCCAAAGAAGTAACAATGCGGCTGTTAAGAGTTTCAACAGATTCGCTTCCAAGTTTTTTTGCAAATTCAAGATTGATTTCAGGCAGTACCGGCACTTTAATCGATTTGACAGTAATCTTAAGGTTTGATGGTTTAAAGTCTTCTTCATCATGCACATGATTATGATCATGATCATCGCACTGTTTGCATTCTTTTTCGCTTACAGCTTCAAAAGTTTCGTTCACATTTTTACCGATCAACACATCAAAAAGCCATCCGCCGATCGAATCTTTTGTAATCTTAAAAACTTGATCTTTACAAACTGTAGCACCAGAATCTAGAGACTCAATATCTAAAGCTGCAAAGTCGCCTTCTTGAACGGGTCTTGTCGTTACTTCATCCCAAGTTGCTTGATTGAGTTGTAACTCATAAATGCGCTCTTCTATTTGACTTGCTGTAACAGGAGCCGGAAGCACATTTTTTAAGACAAGGCTTGAGGGATCGATTTCAGGAACATCAGGTCTTGCTTCAAATGTATAGATAATTTCAGCGCCATCTTCCGGGGAGATTTTTTTAATTTCAGGCTGTACGCTATTTTGGAAAAATGGATAAACTTTAACAAGTTGAACGGCATCTTGAAAAGCTGTATTGACCAAGATTGAATTGAATTCTTCGTTAATATTGGATTTGAATTTTTCAAGGATAACATGACTTGGAGCTTTTCCTTTTCTAAAGCCCGGGATCACAATTTCCTTGTTAATGCTTTTAATTGCTTTTTCGTAAGCCGCTTTTGCAGCTAAAGGAGATACTGCAACTTCAAGCTTAACGCTAGAGCCAGGTAGTCTTTCAAGTTTGACGCTTACGTTTTCATTTTTAAATTCTGACATAAAAAAACCTCATTAAGAAAATTGGATTGGATGATTGGAATTGATAGCATTATTAATAGCGGGCGATGAGATTCGAACTCACGACCCTCACGTTGGCAACGTGATGCTCTACCACTGAGCTACGCCCGCATTATGC
>JBBSJT010000145.1:0-4435 GCA_038257035.1 Chlamydiia bacterium | reverse complement strand
TTGCATGTTAACTTCTTACTTGCACATTGTCTCTCTTTTGCTGTCAAATAACTTAAACACTCTAGGTGTTTTATTTCTTTCGTCTTGCTTTGCTTTCACGCTGCAATTTGCGATTGAAATGACTACAATACATAATTAAACATCTTTATTGCAACACTTAATTTTTTTTATTTTCAATATCGCATTCACAATACATCATAAGGGCGTTATTTTTTTTCATCAAACAAAAAATATTCCGGTAAATCTGCCTCAAAAATCATCAAATTTGCCGTAACCGGGTGCAAAACTTCGAGCCTTGTGTGGTGCAATGCGATTGTTTCGCGTAAAGGTAATATTTGAAGGCTTCCATATTTTTGATCTCCAACAATTGGGCATCCAATATTTGCCAACTGTGCGCGAATTTGATGGTAGCGTCCGGTTTCCAAAATAATTTCTAAATACGAAAGTGTCCCAATCTTCTTTGACACACAATAGGTAAGCTTGCATAACTTTGATTTTGGATCATTTTTTGTGGTAACAAAAGCTTTGAACTCATCATGCACTAGGTAATCTACAAGACTGCCTTCAGAAAATGGCAGCTTTTTGTCTACAATTGCAGTATACATTTTTTTAAATTTCTTATCGCGCATGCTTTGATTAAGTCTCGACAAAGCTTTACTCGTCTTAGCAAAAACAACAATTCCGCTTGCCGGCTTGTCCAAACGATGAACAATTCCTAAATAGGCTTGGCCCTTTTTCTGATATTTTTCTACTAAGTACTCCTTTGCTAAATCCAAAAGATTTTCTTGAACAGTACCACTCGGCTCTGTCAAAAGATTAGCCGGTTTATTCAAAACAAGAAGGTGATTATCTTCAAAAATAATGTCGATCATGAATTCCTTTGGCGAACTGCCTCGTAAAGTAAAAGAGTTGTTGCCATGGCAACATTTAAAGAATCAGCGATTCCATACATTGGGATTTTGACTTTAATATCAGCATTATCCATCCAAAGTTCCGATAATCCAAGTTGCTCGGTACCAACAGCGATAGCGATTGGACACGTCATGTCAACCTTGGTAAATTCAGCAGTGGCATGAGGAGTTGCAGCTAAGATGGCTATATTATTTTTTTTAAGCCATGCAAGAGTCTCTTTACCCCCAGACTCAATCACAGGAACGGTAAATAAAGTTCCGACACTTGCCCTTACAACATTAGGATTATAAATATCCGTACAGCGATCGGCTAAGATAAGCGCATCTAGAGCCACAGCATCGCTGGTTCTCAAAATAGTTCCAAGATTACCCGGCTTCTCAATTGCTTCAGCTACAATCAAAAAAGGATTTGATTTTAGCTTAGATTCCAAATCATTTAAGTTTTTGTGAACCTGTGGAGCTATTGCTACGAGACCATCCGGACGGTCTCTGTAAGAAATTTTTTGAAAAACTTTTTTATCGCATTCAAAGATTTGAGCACCTTGTTTGGCAATTAAGTCAATCAATGCTTGTTCGTTTGAGCCCAAAAATAATTCGCGGCAAATGAAAAGTGTATTTATTTTCCATTTTGCGTGAGTGGCTTTAAAAAGCTCTCGGTACCCTTCGATTATAAATTCTTGGGTTTCATCTCGATCCCTTCTATTTCTTAGAGATACGAGATTTTTAATACGTGGATTTTGCAAACTTGTTAAAAGCATAATAATAGAATAGTTAGAGTTTAAAATATTTTTATCTTATCAAATATAAACTTTTTTTGGTACTCTTTTCATCTAATCTATTGATTTAAAATCCTTAAAAAAGATAACATTGTTTTTTTAAAAATGGATTTCTTAATGAGTTCAGCTTTTGTAGAGTTTCAATATTTGATGATTGAATCGTTAAATTTTTTAAACCAACCCTCAATAAAAAATGCTGTTAAAGACTTTGCAGGTTTTGTCACATGTTTATTTGGAATGGTAGAAATTTATTATCTTTGTCATTTTTATAAAGCAAAAGAAAAAACAACTTTAAATTTTATATCCAAATTATCCCTATTACTTAGCCCTTTTGTGACGCGTCAAGGTATTCTTTTGATGACAACATTCACAAGCCTCTTTTCTTTACAATTCAATGGCTTTTTTGGTCAAAACACCATTTTTGCTGTTAATCCCTGGTATCCAAAACACATTGCAAGTATTGCAGCCGTCCTCTTGGCACTGCCTGCCCTCTATACCAAATTAGCCCCATCCAAATTTAATTTTTTGCAAGATAAGACTCTTAATAATCGCATCTTTTTCTTTCTCTTATTCAACACCCTTACAAGTAGGCCTGTGCTTCATTTAGGTAATCAGCTAGCGCAACTCTTCAAAGATATCATTTCCTAGCGTCTACGATTTTTCACCACCGAGCCATTGCAAATGTTTACATTTTGATTTTTTTAACAGTGAGGCAGTGAGGAAGACATGAGAACAGTGAGAGGCAAATGCAGATTTATAGTTTGAAAACTTAACACTCCTCACTGGTAAAAATCACAAATGGTATAAAAAAAAGGCTATTGGGATAATACTTTATAGAGTTCGAAGAGCATGATGTTGGCGGTCCATTCAATGATTTGGCTTCTGTTGCCACGAGCTGTAAAATAAAAGGTTTTGATATTACCTTTGAAGCCTATAGCGCCAAAAATGGTTCCGACAGGCTTTTCAAGGCTACCGCCGGATGGTCCCGCGATTCCTGAAATTGTTAAAGAATAATCGCTTGCGGTCATTTCAAGAAGATTAAGAGCCATCTCTTTGACGCAAGGCGAAGATACTGCTCCAAATTGTTCAAGAACTGTTTTTGGAACGGATAAAAATTTTTCTTTAAAAAAATCAGAATAGCAAGTGAATCCGCCTAAAAAATATTTAGAAGAGCCTGCTACACTGACAAGTTTTGAGGAGACAAAACCTCCTGTACAGGATTCAGCAATGCTTAGTGTTAATTTCTTTTTTATGAAAAGATGACAGATAGCCTCTTCTATTGTTTCAAATTCAGATAGGAAAACATTATCTTTAAATGTTTTTACAAGAATTGTTAAACAGGCATTTAATTGATCATTGGCATCAGATTCTTTCTGATTAATACATTTCATGACTACGGATACTTTTCCAGCCCCGGGATATATACCAAATTCAATAAGAGGATATTTTGTTTTTAAATTTCGAAGGGTTGGATCTATAGAAATTTCTGGCAGACCAAAAAAATGTAGGCTTTTAACATATGTTTTTTCAAAGTTGGGACAATGTTTTTTTATGTAGGGAATTACATCATGAATCATCATGGAACGCATTTCCTCTGGGGGACCGGGTATTAGAATAAGAACCGATTTGCCATTTTCAAATATGAAGCCGGGTGCCGTACCAACCTTATTTTTAAGAATAATTGCTTTTGATGGTACTGTTGACTGATGCTCGATTGATGCAAAATCATTTCCATAACGCGATTTTAAATCTTTTGCAATTTGGCTATCAACCTTAAAATCTGAATCAAAAAGCTTTGCTGCTACATCTTTTGTAATATCATCAAGTGTTGGTCCAAGACCGCCTGTTACAATGACAATAGAGCTTCTTGATAAAGATTCTTTAAATGTTTGAGTTAAAATATCAAACTCATCGGGAACAACTTCTTGACGGCTTACTGCAAACCCTTCTTCAAGCAGTTTTCTTCCCATAAAAACAACATTTGTATTTGTTGTATAGCCACATAATAATTCACCGCCAATAGCAATGATCTCAATTGTCATAAGAAACTTTTAATCCTCTTTCAACCAGATGTGGGTGATTATTTATCCAAGGAATACACTTTTTACCAATTCTTATAGGGGCATTTATTATCTTATCTTCGTAACTAAATGGGGTTGGAATGGTATTTTTTCGTATCCATTTTTGCAAGTCATGATAAAGTTTTTTATTTTTAAAGGCAGGATAATTTAAAACTTGGATAACCTCTTTGGAAAGATTATCCTGAAATATTTGAGGGTAGGAGAATTGAATTCCCCAAGAAATGCTGTCTTTACCAAATATCATCGGGCGAAATGTGTCATCAAACTTTGAATGATGCATACGATGCGCTTGTAATTGGATGACGGGTTTAAAAACACGAAGTATAAATTGATCATCATTTACTTTTATTTTATAAAGATCCTCTAGCGATGTCGTAAAAATAGATGAAAATAAGGATCGATAAATTGATTCATCGACCAATTTGCCAGATTTAAGTTGGTCGATGTAGGCTTTGTAATTACTTAAAAAGATCTCTTTTGAAATGATTTCTTCGCCTTCTGTGTAGATTTGCCCAATGATGCAGATATAAAAATCACCTAATTCATGAAGCAAATTTTCCATTTCCTCAACATCTATTAAAATTTGATGCGAAAGCCATTTTGAAGCTTGGTAATACCCTTCTTCTTTAAAAGTGCTAATACGAATAGAAATATTAATTCTCCTTTT
>JBBSJT010000144.1:0-4443 GCA_038257035.1 Chlamydiia bacterium | reverse complement strand
CAGGGGCTATTGGAACCTCATGGATGAAGCGATTTCCAAATTGTAGAACAGCTTTTGCCTCAGGCTGGATGGAAGTTCGTGGCACAAGACGTCGAAAAGCCTTGGATCGTGGCTTTGTACTTTCTGATCATGCTGATTGGATAAGTTTGATTCAAACAGTTGAGGAAACAAAAGCCAAAATTATTTTGACAACACATGGAAGTTCTGCAATTTTGGCACAATACCTAAAAGAAGAAAAAGGCCTTGATGCAAGAGAGTTAAAAGGTTTGGAAGCTAATTTTGAAGAAGAAGATTAATTATGCGAAAATTTGCGGCATTGTTTGAAAAAATCGATCAGGTACAATCTACAAATGAAAAAGTTGAGCATATAAAAAACTATTTTGAAACTTGCAGCGATGAAGATGGGGCCTGGGCCCTCTTTTTTTTGAGTGGTCACCGTTTAAAAAGGCTGATTGGCAGCGGTGTGATGTTGGAGTGGTGTGCAAATCTTGTTAATATACCGGCTTGGTTGGTTGAAGAGTCTTATGCATCTGTCGGAGATACAGCTGAAACCATCACGCTTCTTCTTCCAAGAAATATCAATGAAAACCAAAACGAGCTTACATTATCGGAATGGATGGAAACCATCATTAAACCCTTGCAAAAAGCATCAATTGATGAAAAAAAGCAAGTGATCATAAAATTTTGGGAAACGCTGTCAACTAAAGAAATTTTCATCATGAATAAAATCATAACCGGTTCATTTAGAATGGGAATTTCTAGTTTGTTAACCCTTAAAGCTTTATCGCAGGCAACCGATGTCTCTCGGGAAATATTAAGCCATAAAGTGATGGGGGATTGGCAACCGACAGCCTTCTTTTTTAAAAGCTTAAAAACAGAAGGGCATGATACTAAATTTTTAAATCCCTATCCTTTCTATTTAGCGCATCCATTTGAAGGGGAATTGTCAAGTTTGGGGGATTTTGCTGATTGGCAAATCGAATGGAAATGGGACGGCATCAGAGGGCAAGCAGTCGTTGGTTTGCAAGAGGCTGCTTTATGGTCACGGGGCAACGAGCTTATTTCAGATCAATTTCCGGAACTCATCGATGTTTTCAAAACATTACCGCCAGGCACCATTTTAGATGGTGAAGTTTTGGCCTATGCAGATGGACACCCATTGCCTTTTTCAGAACTACAAAAAAGATTAGGCAGAAAAAACGTTTCCAAGGCCATGATTGATAAAATTCCTATTGTATTCATGGTCTATGACATACTCGAATATGAGGGAGTGGATTTAAGAAACCTGCCAATGCTAAAAAGACGCGAACTTCTAGAAAACTTAAATTTTCAAACGCCAAAAATCATTCTATCAGATTTAGTTGTAGGCAATGAATGGCAAGAAATATTAGATCTTCGGTTGGAGTCAAGGCTAAGAGGTGTTGAAGGGCTCATGTTAAAGAAAAAGGATTCAGTTTACGGAGTTGGCAGGCAAAAAGGCAATTGGTGGAAATATAAAGTTGATCCGATGTCTATCGATGCTGTTTTATTGTATGCACAAGCAGGATCGGGGCAGCGAGCAAATCTTTTTACCGATTATACGTTCGGTGTCTGGCATGAGAATGAATTAATTCCTATAGCCAAAGCCTATTCCGGCTTAACCAAGGAAGAAATTGCTGAACTTGATAAGTGGATTCGAAAAAATACAATGGAAAAGTTTGGCCCGGTAAGAAAAGTAACAGCATTTTATGTGTTTGAGCTTGGGTTTGAAGGAATACAAATATCAAAGAGACATAAATCTGGCGTTGCTCTTCGTTTTCCAAGAATTTTACGCTGGCGAAAAGATAAGCCTTTTAATGAATCAGACACCTTAGAATCTATAAAAAAGCAATTTCTTAATGAATAAAGAAAATATTATTTTAAAATGGATTGCGGATAAACACTGGACGTTTTTCCCCTTTCAAAGCCAAGCCTGGGATGAAATTCATAAAGGCAATAGTGGCTTAATATCTGTGCCGACAGGTGCCGGTAAGACCTATGCTGCTTTTTTGCCGGCTTTATCTAAACTGTATGAGAAACCAGCTAAAGGGGTGTCTATCCTTTACATTACACCATTAAAGGCTTTGGCAAATGATTTGGAAAATTCTTTAAAAACACCCATTTTAGAATTAAATTTACCTTATAGGGTTGAAAAACGTACAGGGGACATAAGCTACGCAAAAAAAGCAAAACAAAAAAAATCACCGCCTGAAATTTTGTTAATAACGCCTGAAAGTCTATCGATTTTATTAACTTCAACAGATGGAAAAGATTTTTTTGCAAACCTTCAAATGATCATTGTAGATGAGTGGCACGAGCTTTTGGGAACAAAAAGGGGAGTGTTACTAGAACTTTGCTTAGCAAGAATAAAAAAATGGAATGCAAAGGCACAAATTTGGGCTTTGACTGCAACAATCGGAAACCCAGAACAAGCAGCAAAAGTTTGTGTGGGGAGTGATCGAACAGCTGTTATCGTGAAAGCTGAAATGAAAAGGGAAGTGATTGTCGAATCAATTTTGCCAGAAGCGATTGAGAAACTACCATGGATTGGTTATTTAGGAATAAGAATGTTACCCTATGTGATGCAAAATTTAAACCCAGATGTTGCCACGTTAATTTTTACAAACACCCGATCGCAGGCAGAACGCTGGTTTCAGGGGATTGTAGACTTAAAGCCTGAGTGGAAACCAATCACCGCTTTATATCATAGCTCGATCGACAAAAAAAGCAGAACGACGATTGAAGAAAATATAAAATCGGGTGTTTTAAAGTTTGTTGTATGCACATCAGGTTTGGATCTTGGAATTGATTTACCAACTGTTGAAAAAGTTATCCAAATAGGCTCTCCAAAAAGCGTTGCAAGGTTGATTCAGCGAGCAGGTAGGTCTTCACATCGTCCGTTGACACCTTGTCACATCTTGCTTATTCCAACACATGCTTTGCAGCTTTTAGAAATGAAAGCCTATAAAATGGCAATTACTGATCACATTATCGAAAAGCGTTACCCTTTAAAAAAATGTTATGATGTTCTGCTTCAACATATTGTAACTTGTGCTATCGGTGGCGGCATCGACAAAATGGAATTTTATAACGAAGTCATTACAGCCTCATGTTTTGAAGATTTAACATTAGATGAATATGAAGCATGTTTATTCTTTTTAACAACCGGTGGAAGCGCCTTCTCTGCTTATCCTGAATATAAAAAATTGGAAGAAGAGAATGGACTGCTTGTTGTAAAAGATACCCAAATGATCAGACGTCATAAAATGAATATCGGAACCATTATTTCCGATTCGCAGGTAAACATTAAATTGTTAAAAGGCAAACACCTTGGTACCGTTGAGGAATCTTTTTTGACGCAATTAAAGCCGGGAGATAATTTTTTATTTGGTGGAAAACGGCTAAAGCTTGTGCAGTACAGAGATTTAACTGCCCACGTGCGATTAACAAACGATGCAGATACAAAGGCTGCTGTTTGGGGTGGCACCGGCCTGCCATTTTCTGCGCCTTTGGGCAAGCTTTTAAGAAGAGCGATGGATGAAGATGAAGTCCATGATGAAAATATATTGTTAAAAACATTGTTTGAGATACAAAATTTTAAATCTCATCTACCCCAAGATAATGAACTGCTTATAGAAATTGTGAAATCTCGCGAGGGTTGGCATTTTTTTCTCTTTCCTTTTGAAGGTAAAACGATTCATGAAGGCCTTGCCCTTTTAATTGCCGACAGGCTTACAAAAAATAGGCCATCTACGCTGATCATTAGTTGTAATGATTATGGATTTGAATTACTTTCTAAAGATCCATTCGACGAAGAATTAATAACAAAAGATTTATTTGACTGGAAAAATTGTTATGAAGAGCTGAAAACTTTAATTAACCTTCATGAAACAAGTAAAGCAGCTTTTAGGGAAGTTGCTAAAATTGGGGGATTGGTTTTTCAAGGCTTCCCCGGTTCCCCTAAATCCAACCGCCAATTACAGATGAGTACAGGGCTTCTTTTTGAAGTGCTGGAACAATATGACAAAGAAAATTTACTTTTAAAACAGGCTAAAAAAGAAACATTGGATAAATACTTTAATGAAAATTTGTTTGAAGAAGTACTTAAACGCCTTCAATCGTCGGTTTTAGCAATCACGCATCCAAAGAGTTTTACTCCTTTTGCCCTACCTTTATTTGTTGAACGGGTGGGACAAAGACTAAGCACTGAAACTTTAGCCTCAAGAATTGCCGCCATACAAAAAAGTTGGACCAAAAAATGATCATCACAATACGCAATCAAACTTTTCAACTACTAGCCGAAAAAGCGATCTTTTGGCAAGAGCAAAAAACATTGATCCTTGCCGATATTCATATTGGAAAGGGGACTGTATTTCGAAAGGCCGGTATTCCCATACCGAAAGGAATTATGGATGATGATTTATT
>JBBSJT010000143.1:0-4494 GCA_038257035.1 Chlamydiia bacterium | reverse complement strand
TTACCGCGAAGACCGCGAAGAAGCGCAAGCTTCGCTGCGGGAAGAAGCGCGAAGAAGCGCGCTAAAGCGCGATAAAAAAACAGAGCGGTTACATTTTATTTTTATTCATATTTTGCTGCTCTCCTCGCGCTTTTAAGCGCGCTTTCTTCGCGCTTCTTCCCGCAGCGGAGCTTGCGCTTCTTCGCGGTCTTCGCGGTAAAAAAAGCATCAACCACTTTATAATCTTAGTTCTTCGTGGACTTCCAAGTCTTCGTGTTTAAAATTTTTGCTCCTGTTTATTAGAGATTTGTGTTATTCTTGTCTGTTAATGTTAGGAGAGAAATGCTTGTATTAGGAATTGAAAGCACTTGCGATGAAACTGCCGCAGCAATTGTTAAAGATGGTAAGGAAATTATTTCAAACGTGATTTCATCACAAATTGATTTGCATCGCGAATATGGCGGCGTCGTACCTGAACTTGCCTGCAGACGCCATATTGACATCATGATCCCCGTCATCCAAGAAACTCTTGAAAATGCAAAACTTCAACTAAAAGATATCGATCTATTTGCCGTTTCGAAAGGACCCGGCCTAATCGGTCCGTTATTAATCGGCCTTAATACCGCCAAATCTTTGGCTTTTTCCTTAAATAAACCACTTATTGGGATCAATCATATTGAAGCACATCTTTATGCAGCCATTATGTCTTATGAAAAGCCAATTTCGTTTCCGGCTCTCGGAGTGGTCCTGTCGGGTGGTCACACAACGCTTGTCCTTATAAAAAGTCTTGGAAATTATCAACTCATCGGCGAAACTGTTGATGATGCTGTTGGAGAAGCTTTTGATAAAGTTGCTAGAATATTACACCTGCCCTATCCCGGTGGCCCTGAAATTGAGGCTCTTGCGCTTAAAGGGGATCCGAAAAAATATAATTTTAAGGCCGGCGTCGTAAAAAAAAATCCCTATTCTTTTTCATTTAGCGGCTTAAAAACAGCTGTTTTATATGCTGTTCGCGGCCAGGATAACGCCCAATCAAATGAAAAGCCAACTTTGCAAGTGGCTTGTGATATTTCAGCTTCATTTCAGCTTGCAGCTTTTACAGGGATTGTTGAAAAAACATTAATTGCCGCATCTGAATTTAACTGCGGCCAAATTATTTTTGGTGGCGGCGTAACAAACAATCAATTTTTAAGAAAATTATTTACAACAACCAATCCGAATCTTGAATATGTATGGCCGGCACTTGGCCTCTCACTAGACAATGCTGCAATGGTTGCAGGGCTTGCCTTTCATACATTTTTAGCAAAAGGTGTTGGTGATTCTCTTAATCTTAAAGCGGAAACATCGATTCCTTTTTAACTTGAAACTCACCTAACGCAAAAAAGTTTTTTTTGCTTTCATTAATTATTTTCTAGTGAGATGAGTTTTTTATTGTACGATTCTAAATTCTCTTGAGAAAATATCTTTTTTTATATATGATAGCTTCTTTAAACAAAGAATTTTATGGAGAACCATTCACATGGCTAGCAAACGCGAAAAAATTAAATTAAAAAGTTCAGAAAGTCACTTTTTTATTCACACAATGAAAAATAAAACTAACACACCGGATCGTTTAGTATTAAGAAAATTTGATCCATTTGTTCGTAAGCACGTTGAATTTAAAGAAGCTAAATAGCTTTTAAAAAAATTAAGCTTCTTTTAGAGTAAATTATTCTAGAAGAAGCTCTTTAAATTTAGGTATCCATGTTCGAATTATCTGTCGCAAAAAAATACCTCACACCCCGTTGGCGACAACTATCTGTCTCTATCATCAGTTTAATTTCCATATTAGTCATAGCTCTCGTCGTCTGGTTAATCGTTGTCTTTTTTTCGGTGACTAACGGACTTGAAAAAGGTTGGGTTCAAAAACTCACCACTCTAACTGCCCCTGTTCGCATTACGCCCAACGAAAATTACTATAATTCCTATTATTATTTAGTCGACGGCATCAGCCAAGATTCCAACTTCTCCAAAAAAAGCATTAGAGAAAAACTACAATCTCTTAAATCAGATCCTTACGAAGAATCAATTGATGAAACTTTCCCGAGCTTTTTTCCTCAACCTGTTTTCAATAGCGATGGCACATTAAAAGACCTTGTGAAACAGGCTTTTTTTGAAATTGAGCTGTTAAATCAAGATGGTGAAATTCGAAATAAACTAAAATCTGATCAACTTATTGTTGATGATTTTGAAGTCACAACAAGTCAATTGCGCGTTAAGCTTTTAAGAAATGTTAACAATATCCCCATGGTAAGTTCGGTCACACAAGCCACTTATTTGGGCTCTTTTAATAAAGAGAATCAAACACTTGAAAAAACGATGATCCCTTTCTCAATGGAGGATCTTCAAAATATTGTTCGCACCTATTCCCTTAAGAATCAAAAACTTAATGAACTGCCAATTGAAAGTAAAAAATTTCAAAAAGATTTGCAAAATTTTCTTACCGTAGCCTCAAACCAAGACTTAAAAAAACTTGATTTTTTCAATATTCCTGTAATTGATCACGACCAAGCTGATGCTGTTTTTCTTCCAAAGACCTTTAGAGATGCCGGTGTGTTAGTTGGCGATAAAACTGAAATTTCATATTACACCCCAACAATGAGCGCTGTCCAGGAACAAAAAATCCCAACTTTTGTGGCAGGATTTTATGATCCAGGCCTTATTCCTCTTGGCGGAAAATTTATTTTGACAGGACATGATCTTGTAAGCCTTGTCCGCACCTCCCAAGCCCAAGAGCAAACACCCAACAGCAACGGAATTAACGTACGCTTTGACAACTTGGACAACGCAGATTTTGTTAAAGCCAAAATTCAAGCTGCATTTATTAAAGCAGGAATTGCCCCCTTCTTTAAAATTGAAACCTACAAAGAATTTGAATTTACTAAAGATATCTTGCAGCAGCTTCAAAGCGATAAGACTTTATTTACTTTAATTTCTACCATTATCATCATCGTGGCCTGCTCAAATATCATTTCTATGTTAATCATCATGGTCAATGACAAGAAAGTTGAAATAGGCATCTTACGATCCATGGGTACATCCTCTTTTAGTATTGCTACCATATTTGGACTTTGTGGCGTGGTCATGGGGGCAACAGGGAGTGCCATTGGAACATTTGCAGCTTACTTTACCCTTAAAAACTTAAAAATACTCATTGATTTTTTAAGTACCCTTCAAGGGCACAACGCTTTTAACCCAATGTTTTATGGTGACACTTTACCAAACGAAATAAGTTTTGAAGCGATGTTTTTTGTGATCTTTTCAACAGCTTTAATTTCAACGATTGCAGGGATTGTTCCGGCTGTTAAGGCAAGTATGCTTCATCCATCAGCAATTTTACGGGCGGAATAGGAAAATGGCACAAAAAGTTCTTCAAGCAAAAAACATTACAAAATCTTTTTATTACCCGACAAAAATTTCGATTCTCGACAATTTGGAATTAACTGTGCAACGCGGTGAAACTGTTGCCATTAAAGGAAGAAGTGGTGAGGGTAAAAGCACCTTACTACAAATTCTTGGAACTTTAGATACGCCTTGCAGTGGACAACTTAACATTCTTGATCAAAGCGTTACTTTCTTTAACAAAAGCAAAATACGAAATAATTCTCTTGGTTTTATATTTCAATCTTTTCACCTGCTCGATGATTATACAGCTCTTGAAAATGTCTTAATGCCGGCAAAGATTGGTAGAAAATCGATTGCTCCAAAAAGCGTAGCTTACAAAAGAGCTTTAGACCTGCTTGATGCTGTCGGTTTAAAAGATCGTGCTCATTTTAGCACAAAGTTACTTTCAGGTGGTGAAAAGCAGCGCGTCTCAATTGCAAGAGCGTTATGCAATGATCCCGCGATTATTCTTGCCGATGAGCCTTCGGGAAACCTCGACAAAGAAACAGCGTCTGTCATTCATAATTTATTGATTCGCTTTGCAAAAGAGCATAATAAATCATTAATTGTCGTCACTCATGACGACAACCTTGCAAATCTTACGGATACAATCTATCAGCTCCACAACGGAAAGCTAACTCGTTAACTTCTTATTGCGTTTTTTTAACACCGAGACCACAGAGAAAAACAAGAGAGGTAAGGGAGAGACACCCTATTAAACTAACGTTTCCGATTTTTTCAACGCAAAGAAGCTACAAAAGACGCAAAGGCGCAAAGATAAAATGAACCTTTAGGGTTACAAAGACCTCTATTTTAATTCTCTGCGCCTTTGCGTCTTTTGTAGCTTCTTTGCGTTGAAAAAAATTATCATTATGATTGATGTGAAAGCGGCATATACTCATATCGATTAATAATTCAGAATATCTAACCTCTCACTTACCTCTCTTCTTTTCTCTGTGGTCTCGGTGTTAAAAAATCTTAAACACTGTGAATTCCTAACGGTCTAGTGGTGGAAAGGCTAAAGGATTGACAATATAACTCTATTATAACATATTAAAAATAATAGGGGTTAATGATGAATAAATACGTTTC
>JBBSJT010000142.1:0-4601 GCA_038257035.1 Chlamydiia bacterium | reverse complement strand
TGCGTCTCCGCGTCTCTGCGTTGAAAAAATCAGAAACTTTTTACTTTCAAGTAGCATCAGTATATATTATCATGTAATTTGGTGTTTACAAGGGAATATGTGATGGTGTAGTGTTCAATTTATGGATATGATTTTTTTAAGTCTACTTCTTATCATTCTCATTGCGGCATCAGGGTTTTTCTCCTCTTCGGAATCCGCATTTTTTTCTCTATCTTCTACACGCGTTAAAACTTACAGCCAAAGTCCAAATGCAAATAAAAAATTAATTGCCGATTTATTAAAACATCCAAGAGACCTCCTTGTAACTGTTTTTATGTTGAATACGTTGGTCAATGTTTTAGTGCAGAACGTGGCTTCTTCTATGTTCGGGGTTGAGGGAGGCTGGGTTGAAAAAATCGTGATGCCCATGATGTTAACTTTAGTCTTTGGTGAAATGATCCCAAAATATTTAGGAATTCAAAATAATATTTACCTTGCCGATTTAACCGCACCAAGTTTTTATTATATTCAAAAATTAGTTAAGCCCATCAGAACTTTTATAGTAACTCTTACAGAACCCATTTCACGCATCATGTTCTTTTTTTTAAAAAAAGAAGAAAGTATTTCAGAAGAAGAATTAGAGCATGTACTTCAAAAATCGGAAGAATTTGGCGTTTTAAAAAAAGAGGAGGCGAATTTTGCAAGAGGTTACCTTAAATTACAAAACTCTTCTGTAAAGGAGATCATGCGTCCAAAAGAAGACATTTTGTTTTATTCAATCGAGGATCCCCTTTCAAAGCTTATTTATTTATTAGTCGATCAAAAATGTTCCAGAATACCTGTTATTAAAGATACCATTGACGATATTTTAGGCATCATTTCGGCAAAAGAGTTTTTTATTCATAAAGATCAAATCAAGGTGGCCATCGATCTTATACCCTTTCTTGCAAAACCTTTTTATATTCCGGAACATACTTCAGCCCCTCTTCTTCTACGGCAATTTATAGAAAAAAATGAAGAAATAAGTATTGTTGTTAATGAATATGGCTCCATTTCAGGTTTAATTAGCTATGAAGATTTGAATGAAGTTGTCGTGGGCGAAATACACGATTCAAGAGACCAAAAAAAACTTTACACAAAGACCGGTGAATATGAAATTATAGCAAGTGGTAAATTAGACCTTAGTATTTTTAACGAAATATTTAAAGTAAACCTGCAAAGCGATCATAATATGACAATTGGCGGTTTTCTTAGTGAAAAGCTTGGAGAAATACCAAAAAGTGGTACCAAACATGAAATGGAAGGCTTTTTATTTCAAATTCTTGCAGCAAACCCCAACCGCATAAGAAGGATTTATGTTCGTAAACTCTAGTGATTACTCCGCTTGGATTTGGCTGTTACTTAACTTTATTACGATTGCCGTTTTAGCATTTTATTCCATGATGGAAATGGCATCGGTCTCTTTTAACCCTGTTCGTCTTCAATATTACGTAAGCCGTGGCGTGAAGCAAGCAATCTGGCTAAACTACTTACTTCATAATCCTTCAAGGTTGTTTGGAACGACACTGCTTCTTGTGAACATCACAACTTTTAGCGGTTCTGAATTTGCTAGAAAATTTTTTGAGGGTTTAGGAATAAATCCTGATTTTAGTGTCCCAATGCAAGTTCTGTTGGTCGTTATTTTCGGAGAATTAGCCCCCATGTTTGCTGCAAGGCGCTATTCTGAAGATGTTGTTATGTGGGGCATGCCTTTACTTTATTTTACTGCAAAACTAATGGCTCCCTTTCTTTGGCTTCTTGGGATCCTTTCAAACGCGTTTAATTTTTTAATCGGTGGAAAAAAATCTACCGTTAATTATTTTTTGAGCCAGGAAGAGCTATTAAAAATTTTAGAGACACAAGAGGCCGGAAAAGCTGTTTTTGGTGAACGTGAGGAATATGATACTGTTGCGGCAAATATTTTTAATTTAAATAAAAAACAAGCAAAAGAGATCATGAATCCTTTGGAAAAAACATTTTTGATTGCTTCAAACGCAACCATAGCCCAAGCAAGATCAATTTTTGAGAAAACCAAAACCACTTATTTGATCATGTTTTCAGACCAACCAAAAAACATTTTAGGGATTCTTTACCCTCGAAATCTAATTCGCGCATCCAACACAAAAAAAACACGTGATTATATAGAACCACCATGGTTTGTAACAAAATCTACAAAAGCGTTGGACTTATTAAGCCAGTTTCGGACAAATAATCAAAACGTGGCTATCGTACTTGATAAAAAAGGTTTAAGTTGCGGAATCATTAATCTTGATGATCTGATGGAAGAAATTTTTGGAGAGACAAGACACTCCCCTGAAAACAGTCAAGACAACCAAGAGAATCGATTCATTCTAGAGCGCACTTTCGGAGGTACCTTAACATTAAAAGAATTTAAAGACCGTTATGAGATTAGTTTGGATGACGATCTTGATCTTTCCCTTTCAGATCTTGTTAAAAAGTATTTAGGATCGCATCCCGGGGTTGGTGAATCCATTTTCATCGGACCATTTGAAATTACAGTTGAGGAAACTTCACTGACCGACGTAAAATCCGTAAGCATCCACACCGTCAAATAACCCACCGCAAAGTTGGGCTTTTTTACCACTATGAAGGATCTTTTTACCGCGAAGACCGCGAAGGCACGCGAAGAAGCGCGCGCTAACGCGCGAAGAGGAAAGGAAAAGGCTCTGCATTTACATCGCGATTATCTTATGTGTTGCCACCGCGCTTTTGGGCTTCTTCGCGTGCCTTCGCGTCTTTCTTCGCGGTCTTCGCGGTAAAAAAAGGCCTACTTAGAGGTGAAAAAAGACAACAATGGTGTTAGAACAGAACACGTGGCATTAATCCATTTCGACTGGTATGGAATCGCTCTTTTTCTCATTTTTCTCAGGATGAAGCGAGTAATCACCTTCTTCCATAGGACGGTTGATTAGTCGCACATGCCTTTGATTAAAAAGGTATAAAAAAACCCACTCAATCATAACAATAAGACGGTTAGAAAATGAAATTAAGTAAACAATATGTAAAAAACACCACATAAGCCAAGCGATAAAACCTGAGAATTCGAACTTGCCAACTTTAGCAATCGCTTTTGCTCTTCCTATTGTCGCCATAGTACCCTTATCAAAGTAAACAAAGGGTTTACGTTTATCTTCAGGTACTTGTTTTTTTAGCAATTTAGCAACGTATTTGCCCTGTTGAATTGCTACAGGAGCAATCCCCGGCAAAGAGTCACCATTTGTATCAAGAAAACAGGCACCATCGCCGATTACAAAAATTTCAGGATGATCAGGTATTGTAAGATCTTTATTAACAATAACCCTTCCAATACTATCTAAGGGTGTATTTAATGTTTTTAATAAAGGTGATGCTTCGTTTCCTGCTGCCCATATCACATTTGGGGTTTCAAAAAAATGATCTTTGATAGCGACTCCTTCATCCGTAATGTCTGTAACAAGGGTATTCAAAATTACTTCAACACCTAATTTTTCTAAATCTTTTTGTGCTTTATCAGCCAATTCTTTAGGGAAACTCGGTAAAATTTGATTTTTCCCTTCGATCAAATAAATTTTAGTCTGAGAAGGTGTGATATGACGAAAATTCCGCGTAAGAGTCTTATGAGCAATTTCTGCAATGGCGCCAGCCATTTCAACACCGGTAGGTCCACCACCAACAATGACAAAACTCATGAATTTTTGTGCAATGATGGGATCAGAACAGCGCTCTGCCCTCTCATAACTTAATAAGATGCGGCTACGGATTTTAAGGGCATCATTAAGATTTTTTAAACCGGGTGCCGTCTCTTCCCATTCCGGATGCCCAAAGTAAGAATGCGTAGCACCTGTTGCTAAAATTAGATAATCATAAGTATAGCTATCACCATTACCGGCAATCACTAGTTTTTTATTTTTGTCGATCGAAACTATGTCGGCCAAATACACAGTCGCATTAGCTTGTCTTTCCAAAACTTTCCTGATCGGGGCGGCAATATTTGCAGGAGATAGGGCAGCCGTTGCAACCTGATAGAGTAACGGTTGGAATAAGTGATGATTAGATTTATCGATTACCAATAGATCAACATTTGCCTTTTTCAACCCTATTGCAACGTTAAGGCCGCCAAAACCACCTCCGATAATTATAACTTTTGGATTTTCCATCTTCACTCCCCTTCCATACCCTATTTTTCAGACCATAATACATGTGGAATTATTTTGTTAATAAAATGAACATTTAATGTAATCTAAAGTTTTTTAGAAAAAATACAGAGGAAGCTTTTATAAAATGAATTATTTTTGAGCAGATTTTTTGATAAATTTTGAGGGCCTATATGTATATACTGGTTCTACTTAATACTGAAAAATTTAAAGAAAAATTAAGAGTATGCTGTAAAAAAACTTATTTAAACGTTTCTGATTTTTTCAACGCAGAGACGCGGAGACGCGGAGACGCAGAGAAGCGCGCTAAAGCGCGAAAAACAACAAATTAAACTTTTTTCTAAGCCACGAAAAACGAATGACTTTTATTGTTCTTTTCGCGGTTTAGCGCGCTTATCTGCGTCTCTTCGTCTATGCGTTGAAAAAATA
>JBBSJT010000141.1:0-4707 GCA_038257035.1 Chlamydiia bacterium | reverse complement strand
CAGGCCTTCAGCCTGCGACCATAACATCCTGATACCTAGGGCGTTGCCCTAGGCTTTCATAAGCCAGGGCTTTGCCCTGAAAAACCGTCTTTTCAGGCTGAAGGCCTGAGTTGTAATAGCCTAGGGCACCGCCCTAGGTATGGTGAGGAATAACAACGCAGGCTGTAGGCCTGCTTTATAATCAATATTAAGATCTTTTATTTAAGCAACTTGAGGCCTTAGCTTAATGCGTATACGCTTTAGCGATCCTGCATATCATGTAAAAAAAATCATAAAGAATTAATAGATTGTTTTATGTTTAAAAATGATTATTACTACGTGGTGTATTCATGGGGGTGATTGAGAACACCCCAAGTTAAATCTTTTCTTGTACCGTTAAGCCACATATTCCAACTACTCATTTCAACTCCAGATGTGCCTGTCGGATCTAGCCGCCAAAATTCTAGATCTAAAGTTCCCGGATTCACAACAAAGCCAAAGTATTCCTTTACCCAATTAGAATCGGCAACAATCAAAGGTTGTGGCATTGCATAACCCAAATCTTGACAAAGCTTTGCAATGACTGCATGATAATCAACAGCAAAAGAAGTTTTAAATTCCATTAAACAGATCATAACCTTGCATACATCTTGCAGGCGACTGGACGATATAATTTTTACATCTTTTACGGTATCGTAAATTAAATCTAAAATTTCTTCAAAATTATCTCTATTCAATTTGTTGGTTTTTGACAACTCATTAAAAATATTTCTAACCAAATCTTTTAACTGCGATGTATGAAAAAATGGCAAGCTAGAGTAAAGTCTGCTATCTACATCTTCTTTTGTAAAAAGTGGACGCCCTAAATAATTTAAACTTTTATCTCTCCTTAATTGATCAATCAAATGATTTCGAAATTCAGGAGGAGTTAATGTTCTATAGATTGGCTTTAAAGTACTTTTAATATGACTCTTAAAATTGACAGGAAAATTTTCGATCAATTCTTGTATAAAAAATTCCATCATTTCTTCATCTAAAACTAGCTCTTTTATAAAGCGCTCAATAGGTAAAATAACTTTATCCCTGACATATGTGTAAGTAAATATTTCACTTGACCAAGCTTGCATAAACTTGATGTATCCAGGCTTTAATAAAAAAGCATGTGTTGGAGAATGTATAAGCATCGATTTATGAGGATTTTTGAGATACTCATCTTTTAATTTTGGCGGCATTTGTTTCATTGTATCTATTAAAAAAAGAAGAAGCTCTGTTGGACTTTCAACCCATCTTGAAACTTCATGGGGCTTTTCTTCTCTACGATAATAAGTGCTGATCAAAGTAACCATGCTTCCACCTGAAACATAGGCCCAAGGTTTTTTTTCAATTTTATCAAGGTTATTTAAAGGGTCTGCAATTGGTGCAATATGATGTGCTTCAGCCATTCTTGAAAAAGCTGACTCTAAAAATTCTGGGCTTCTAATTTTTAGAACAACCGCCGTAATCATCTCTGTAAATTCTTCTTCCAACCCTTCCATTTCAGCTGAATGTCTGATTTCCGATTCTGTTGCCGTAAAAAAACCAATCAATGCATCTATAAATTCATCTGCTGTATAAATTTGAGTCCATTGAGCTGTATTACCTCTTCCATGCTTAACAACAAGACGAAAGCCTGCAGGACTATCATCATACTGATTTGCAGCGATATCATGCATGCTGGCATCGTAAACTTCCTGAAAATATTGAGGAAAAAGTTCCATAAAAATATCGATCATTAAATCAAAAAGGTTAGCAAGACGCTTTGCTTTTGAATGCAATTTATTACGCATTTCTTCTAAAAAGTGAAATTCATTCACCTTGCCTTGATATTCAACCTTTAACCAACCAATGTCTTTTTCCGTTGTGGCTGTCCTCATCCTAGTTTCATAATATTTCACTTGCGAATATGCCTGTTCATATTCTTCTTGAAACCCTTCAACCTTTCGATTACTTTCATCAAGCTTGACCTTTAATATTTCATAGAGGCTTTCACCGATTCCCCCTTTTTCATTCGGCTTAAACCCAAGACTTGCATAAAGGTTCCACGTGGTAAATCCAGCCTTGTTTTCAGAAAATGAAGCGACCGTAAATTCCCAAGATTTTAATAAGGCATTGTCGACAAGTAATTTAAAAGCAGTTTTTGCAATTTCAAATTGGCCTAAAAATTTTGAAGGGGAAACTGTATTTTTTAAAGAACCTTCTATATTTGAAGAAACAGGAACAAATAAGCTGCCCTTATTGGCAAGCTTTTCTTGGATTAAATAATTACTAATTGCTTCTTCGTTTAAATTAAAATGATCTAATAAAATCGAGCGAATAAGCTCTTCCATATTTGTAAGCAGATAACTATTCTGCCCTTTTAATTTTTTAATCGCTAACAAACCAAGCTTTCTCGTCGTCTCCACTTTATTCTTTAATTTGTAGTCTTCAGGAAAAATTTTGACGGCATCCAATGCATTGATTAAACCCGGACAATAGAAAATTTCATTTTCATTTGAATCATCGCTAATAAAAATTGGTTTTTTTAAGTCACCAATTCCCCAGGTTGTACTTAAAGGCACAGAATATTCAAGACCGCCAAACGTTCTTTTTAAACGTCCCGTACCAAATAGTTCAACTATATCTTTTACAAATTGCAGCGGCTGTTCATCATGAATAAGAATACATGGTGCTGTTCCAAAACAAGACCCCACGCTTTGCCTTAAATAACAAATCAGTGCAGCAATTACCGCCATTTTGGCATGCACATCAGTGACAATCATATTTTGATCCAAACCAAGAGTACTTTTGATAATTTCGTCAGCTTCTCGATTGGAATAGGGTTTGTTTACATTTTTTAAAAGAGTTAAAAGTTCTTTATTATCTTTTAAATTTTTTAAAGATTTTAAAATGAGCTCCTGTCTTGAAGCATCATACTGCCGATTAGGTCCTAATGAATAAAGGGATTGTTCTAAACATTGAAGGTATAATCCAAGATTTTCTTCTGAGATTTCGCCTTTATCATTCACTAAAAATTGGCTAAGACGCCTTGTCCTCAGAACATTTCGAATGGAAACGCTTTCTTGAATCCCGGAAACATCTGCACGTCTTGAAATATCTCCATATTCCTCTTCGCAAATTTCTTTAAAATCATTATTTACCATTTTTTTTTGCTTCAAGATCAGGCTAAAAATACGAGGGTAAAAGGAATCGTCAGTAAAGGGAACTTTTGCTTTTGTAATTAAGTCTTTAATGATTTCAATGTTCACTTATCCACCACAACAGCCTCTTCAATTTTTTTATTAAAAATTTCCTTCATGCTTTTAAGTATTTTTATCGATTCCAAATTTTGTCGCTGTTCTTTGAAAACAATGTAAAAATTATCTGTTGGATTTTCAATTTCAAGTTTTGCCCAAGGCTCAGTAACTTTTTCCAAATTACACCCCAATGACGACAGCCATTCATCGGGAATGTTAGATTCAATTTTATTTTTTATTAACGTTTTTACAACTTTATCCATTAATAATAATTTCCCAACACCGGAGAACAATTGTTCATTTACCAATAAATTATCAGCAGATAAAACATCAAATTTATTAAATATAACGTTTATATGAGCATCACTCGGTTCCCTTTTAAATCTACTAAAAGCATTTAAAAAATCTGAAAATAAATCTGAAATTCTTGCGATTTGACAATTTCTTTCTATCCTGGTCGAAAGCGGTATCCCTATTGCTAAGAATGTAACACCACTGACCAAAATCCCTCCTAAACCTGTTCCCATGAGTCCCAAGCTTAACTCATGACTTGCTGTTGTCAAAAGAAATGCCCCTGCAACACATAACCCACTTGAAAATAAAGACCCTACCGACCAGGCAATTTGATTATTAATAGATTTTATTTTATCATCTTGAATTTTAGCAATCAGGGTTTGATGAATGTCTGCTTTATCAACGATCACTTCCATCAATGGCGAATTAATCGTCAAATTAGACTCTTGTCGATGAAAAACTGATACTTCCATAATTCAACCTTAAAATTCCATATCGGAGCATTAATAATTGCGTGTTTGAATGATGATTTTAAAAATTTCAATCAATTTATCTGCAATTTCATTGGATTGTATATTTTCTTTCATTTGCAAAAACTCATCGAAGAAATAATTTTCAGGCTTTTTTACACCAAACCTACTCCAAGAATCCATCACACAATTTTCCTCTCTTCCTAAAGCCTGTATAATTGCGTCCATTAAAAATATTTTACCTGTTTCAGTAAATAATTTAAAACTACTACCTTTAAAATCCACAAATTCTTTATCTAAAAACAATTCTTTAATTATGTCAAACTTTTCGAAAATCCCTCTAACTTCACTAGAATCCCTATTCAATTTAAATGTTTCATAGGCATTCGAAAAGTCTGTTAATGCATCACAAAGACTTATTATTACTTCTAAATCAGGTTTTTTATTTTCAGGGGTAATGTAGCTCACACCCATGCTAAAAAATCCCCCTCCAAAAAAACCCAACGCCAATTTACCTGCATCCACTATGGCTCCTACAGTACCGATACCAAATAATCCTGTGGCTACGATACAGCTGGCAGTTTTTGTGATCTTGGAACAATCTTCTGTTTTATAAAAGCTTACCCTATCTCTTTTACTTAAGATCAACTGATAATCATTACCAAAAATATCCTCAACCAATCTATTCGTTT
>JBBSJT010000140.1:0-4798 GCA_038257035.1 Chlamydiia bacterium | reverse complement strand
CACGCAAAGTATAGCTGTGAATTTAATTTCTTCAATTTTACTTAGTTTGAAAAAAGATTACCCAAAAATTACCATCAATATGAAAATCGGAAAACTGGACACTGTTTTTTTGATGTTAAAAAGAGGGTTGATGGATATTGGAGTAGTAGTTGAAAGCAAGGCCTGCGATGAATTTGAAAAGCATCTGATTCGAAAAGGTCATTTTCAGGTTTTTAATAAAAAAACAAATGGAAACAGTATTGATGAGGGGATTTATGTGGATCATGCAAACGGGCTCTTTGTGGACAAGCTGCAACAAAATTATGAAAAAGTGACAAAAAAAGAATTAAAAATTTTGCAGGAACTCGATTCTTGGCAGGTTCTTGCAAAATGTGCTGAAAATGGGATTGGAGCTTGTTTTTTACCCGATTTTATTTTGCAGGAAAATGAATCGATGAGTGCCGATGAGTCCCTTCCACCTATTCCATACCGTATTGTTGCCATTCATCCAAAAGGCGTGCAGCTAACCCTTGCCGCTAAAAAATTCCTCGAAGCTCTCTCATAAAATTAAAGACAAAGATTTAAAAGATTTCATGACTTATGAGAATTATAAAATCATATAGGTTTAATGGATTTTGTTATGTTTAAATTCCAGTTCAATCGTCAATATTTTAATGGGATCATTATATTAGGATCACTAATGTATATTAGCATCACTAATGTCCTTATTTCACTCTGCCTTGGATTTCTTTGAATTTTTTTGGGTCGGCGTGTGCGTAGATGACTTTATGCTTTGATAGCTGGACCTTGCCGTTTTTTTCTTTTCCGAAGCGCGAGACATTTTTTTGCTCTGTCAGACATACTTCCGCACTATTTGCACCTTTGGCTTTGCTGTGGAAAATGGCAATTTGAACGGCGTCAGCAATTGTTTCCGGATCCACATCAATTCCCTTTTTCGTGCGAATAACAACATGGGAGCCGGGATAATCCTTAACATGCAGCCAAAGATCATTGCCTTTGGCAACACTAAAAGTTAAGGTGTCATTATAAAAGCTGCTTTTTCCTGCAAGAATTGTAAATCCTGCTTTTGAGTGGTATTCTCGATAGGGTAAGGGTTTTTCGGACTTGTCAATTTTTTTGTTTAAATTTTGTTTTTTAGGATATAAAAGAAGGAAATCATTTAAATTCTCTGTACGTTCTAGTTGTTCAATTTCCTCTAAAACTTGGGATTGTTGTTTTTGAAGCTGTTCAAAGTGATTTTGCTGTGGGATGATGCCAAGTTTTAATTTTTTTGCCGTTTTAAAACGTTTCTTGACTTCCATTTCAGGCTTTAACTGAGGGTCTAACTTCAAAATTACTTTTTTATCTTGGTTCCAATCCAAGAGTGTAATTTGATCCATACCCCTTTTTAATTGAGCAAAATTGGCTTGCAACATGGACGCTTCATGTTGAATTTTTTCCCAATCCAAACAATTTTGTATGTTTGACTGACTTAAAAGTAGAGAGCGTTCTAACCTCTTAAGTTTTAAGGATAGTTCTTTTAATTTCTTTTTCTTTTGCAGAAGAAATGGATCTTCAAAGGGTGGTAAATTTTCCATATTTTCAAAAATAGCAGAAAATCGATTTTTAATTCTTGATAAAAAATCTGAATTTAGTCATAATCTTGACTTCTTTGAATTGCCTATCTGCACTGGTAGCTCAATTGGATAGAGTACCCGGCTACGAACCGGGAGGTTAGAGGTTCGATCCCTCTCCAGTGCAAGTTTTTCTTCTTCTATTACTTCTCAAAGTTTTAAAAAATTTAAGTTTTATTAAGGATTTTGATGATTATTAAAAAATTCCCTTCAGGACCAATAGCAACAAACGCTTATATCATAAGTTGTGAAAAAACTTTGCACGCCTGCATTATTGATTGTCCACCCGAATCAGCAAAAGCCATTATTCAGTATATAAAAGAAAATCAATTAATTCCTCAAAAAATTATTTTAACACACTCTCATTGGGATCATATCGGTGATGTCTCCTATTTAAAAAAACATTATAATATTCCGGTTTATATTCACGAAGAAGATGCTAAGAATTTGGAAGTACCAGGCTCTGACAAAATTCCTTATAGAGTTTCAATTGAAGGGGTGAAAGCTGATTTTTTCTTAAATGAAAATGATTTTGTAAATGTCGGTGATTTAAATTTTAAAGTGATCCATACCCCCGGTCATTCTCCGGGTAGCATTTGCTTATATAACTTCGATGAAAAAGTTTTAATTTCAGGCGATACACTTTTTAGAGGATCGATGGGACTTATTAACTTGCCCACGGGTAATCCTAAGGCTATGTGGGAATCGCTTAAAAAATTGGCAAAACTACCTCAAGATACAAAAGTATATCCCGGACATGAAGGCACAACCACCATTGGTTCTGAACCCTGGCTTGAATCTGCCGAAAAAAGATTTGGCAATTATTAAATCTTATCTAAAATTAATACGAGGTAAAAATGGCTCTTCTAATAGGAAAATCTGCTCCAAAATTTAAGGCAAACGCTGTTATTGAAAAAAACATTGTCAGTGATTATTCTCTGGAAAATTTAAAAGGACAATATGTCGTTCTTTTTTTCTATCCACTTGATTTTACTTTTGTTTGTCCGACAGAATTGCACGCATTTCAAGAAAAACTGGAAGAATTTGAGAAAAGAAACTGTCAAGTAGTAGGCTGTTCAGTCGATAGCGTTTATAGCCATCTTGCTTGGTTGAACACACCAAAGTCTAAGGGTGGAATTGAAGGAATCGATTACCCGTTAATCTCTGACATCAATAAGACAATTGCTAAAGATTTTGATGTGTTACATGAAAATGAAGGTATTGCGTTTCGCGGGCTTTTTCTAATCGATAAAGCAGGTCTTGTGCGTCATCAGCTTGTGAATGATTTGCCTCTTGGACGTTCTGTCGATGAAGTTTTAAGAATGCTCGATTCATTGATCTTTTTTGAAAATCATGGCGAGGTTTGCCCTGCAAACTGGAACCCTTCTAAGAAGAGTATGAAGCCTACCTCTGAGGGCCTCGAGCAATACTTCACTGTTTAAGTTCGTGTTCCAAAAGTATTTTTCAACACAGAGATCACAGAGGAGCAAATGAGAGAGGGGGAAGAGATAACAAATTCTTCCTTGCTTCTCTCTTTCTTCCTCTCGTGTTCTCTCGTGTTAAAGAAAAACTATATAGCGCTTAGCGTCTCAACCGGTGATGTAGTCGTAGAGGTCAGCCTCATTGGTGATCAAAATGCTATGGTAGGTATCGCAGATTGGCTGGAAAGCTGTCAAAATTTGTTTTTCTCCAACGCCCGGCATGCAAATAGCATTCACTTGACTGCCTAGTTTTTGATTTTTTAAAAGAGCAACACCTGCAAGGTAATCTTTTGTACTGTACCCTTCCTCTTCTACCCGCAAGAATATAACTTTACGTTTATAAAGAAGCGCCTGTACGGCAAAATAAAGTCCACGGCTATCTGCTGGTTGATTTCCAAGAAATTGAGCCATTTCGACAAGCGTGTTTAAGAAGTAAGGCATCTGGTACTCGCCTTTCTCAGCCTCGCCAAAGAGTGCTATGGTGTAAAGATCATCCATACTTGTCTCCCTTAAATTTTTAGCTGTCTATCTTCATTATACCATTTTTCCTGTAATTTAATTAATTAAAAATTTAAATATAAGGAAAAAGATTGGAGTACAGCATGCAGTTATTAAATTTAATGGGTTATGGGACTAAACAACACCAAAATGTTCTTGCTTTAAGTGGTGGAGGTGTCAGGGGAATTACAACTCTTATGATTCTTGTGGAAATTGAAGAAAGGATCGGTAAAAAAGCAGGAGACATTTTTTCCTTAATAGCAGCAACATCAGTTGGCTGTTTAATAACTGCGTTGCTTAGCCTTCCAAGTTCTGAAAATCCTTTGGTTCGCAAATATTCTGCAAAAGATTTGACCGGTATGATGGAAGAAAAAATGAAAATTATTTTCCATCGTTCATTTCTTAATAAGTTGGAATCGGCAGATAGTGCGTTTGCGCCAAAATATACACCGGATGGTATGGTTGCCGTTTTAAACGACCTTTTTGGCGATACCCTTGCTAAAGATTTGCTTGGCCACTATACCTTTTCAAGTTTTGATACAACAGATTTTAAAAACGGCTATTTTCCCTTTACCGATAGACAAGCAAAAGAGGAGTTGGCATTTCAAGAGTTGAAAGTAAAGGATATGATTCAAGGGGTTACCGCGGCATCAACCTATTTTCCGTCAAAAAAAATTGGGGTACATAATATTATTGATGGCGGAATTATTGAAAATAACCCTTCTGTAAGGGCTTATGGAGAGGCTAAACAAGTTTTAGGGTGCGGGGAAAGCATGACTTTACTATCGATTGGAACGGGCATCGTCGATTTTCATTTGCCTGATACCAATTGGGGATCACTTCATTGGGCAACGTGGATTTTACCCTCCATGTTTACAGGTCAAGATAGCGCTATTCGATCTTTGGCAGATAAATTGCTGAATCTGCCTGGGAAGCCAAAGAAATATTTTGCGGTACAATTTGATATTGCAGAAGGTAAGGATGCTTTAGACGACACCTCGGATGAGAATATCGCTTATTTAAAAAATGTGGCCAAAATTTGGATCAATAGCATTGAGGGCAAGACCCTTCTTGATGAAGTCTGCAAACAGCTAATTTAACTCATCATGGATATAGTTGAAAATAGAATAGTACAATCCCTGTTTTATTTATTTACAGGATACGCACGATCGCTACGCGGCACGATGAGCAGGATAATATCAACCT
>JBBSJT010000139.1:0-4818 GCA_038257035.1 Chlamydiia bacterium | reverse complement strand
AATTTCCACTTTCGTGCGCTTCTTGCAATTGATTAAAAAAATTACTTTTCATCTCTAATTCTTTTTGATAAAACAGGTTTTTAAGACAACGGAGTTTCTGCCCTTTCCGCCTTCAATTTCTTCCGGGTTGCCGGTCAATCGAATATCCTTAAAGATTGTGCCTCTTTTGATGACCATGCCGGCGGCTCCCTTCACCTTTAAATCTTTGATAACTGTAACACTGTCACCATTGGCAAGATCCCTTCCATTGCTATCTTTACTACTCATTTGTCAATCCACATTTAATTTGAAAATACTATTTTAATGGTTTTTATAATTAAAGCCAAACAACTTTGTAGATTCAATACTTTTGTAAAAACAATCTGACTTTGTCTGCGTATTTTTGCTTTGGGCTCAAATTTTCAACTTCATTATAATAAAGATGAATGTCAGGAATTTTATTTCTAAAAGCATTAGCATCATCCCTTGGAAGGTTTAATTTCCTCGTCGTGTAAGTTTCTTCCGATTGAAAACAATAATGGGCAATATAAGCTGGTGCTTTGGAATATTCCACATCCCAATTATTAAAAGGGTGCAAAGGGTTGACTTTATTATCAATGGTATAGGTTTTCATTGAATTTTTAATGTGAAAAAAATGAGGATTTGTTGCTTGAGTTACTTCTTTTGGCCTGACAAAAGTTTTAATATGCTCATTGAGCTTTAATTCCGATCTTGTATAATTATCTAAAATCAACCCGTCGGGTTCATTGACATGGTAGTTTGAACCAAAGAGAAGCCAATTTACCCCTAAAGCATCTGCATGCGGATATGCCCTTAATAATTTTTTTACATTTTTAAAATCATTTAAAATTAAAAATTCATCGGCATCCAAATAAAGCATCCAACTTGCATCTAGTCTTTTAGCAATAAACGCAGCTCTTTCCATTAAGGGTATTTTAACAGGATTTTCCCATTCGCATCTTTCAACGATTACTCTTTTATCAAAATCTTTAAAAATGTTGCTTAAAGGAATATCAGACTTATGATCAAAGATGAAAACTAAATCAAATCCAATTAAAAGATGATGGGCGGCCCACTCTTTTATATTTTTTTCATTTCTTGCATTTGTGAATAAAATAACAGGATTTTTTTTTGTTTTTTTTAGATCCTTTTGAACTTTACCGTAAAAATCTTGAATTAAGTCTGTTGCTTGAATTCCAACATCTGTTACGAAAGGGTTTTCATCGATATTGTAATTGTTATCGACAGTCCCAAAAAGGTTTAATGTAATAAAGAAGGTACTGATAACACAAAATAAATTTCTCATAGATTTTTTCCTTATAAAAGTATAATTAGTATATAGAAAAAAATCTATGTTGAAAAGCTAAAAAATAAATTTATTAAACAGGTTTAACAAAAATTCCTAAGAATCCATACTGTCTAATTTTTTCTTCGCTGCTCCATTGGTAATAGATGCTAAGTGCTTCCTCAAGGGTTTGAACATTAGGAAGGGCTTTTTCTAAAGTGACATCTTCAAGGTACTTTTCAATTGATGGGTATTCTCTTATTTCTGTAACATTTGCAAGGAAGTTTTCGGTGCCATTGCTAAAATTTATTTTATCGCCCACTTTAATTTTCTTATAAGAATGGGTGCTTTTTCGGCCCTCAACAGGTTTAATGCCTTGACGGATGTATGAAAACCAAGGGTCTTCACAATGTATGTTAAATGTAGTCATTTTAAGGCCTAAAATTTGAATGTGAACTAGATAAATTGAAATTAAGCTTACTTCAAATCTCTCTTTAATTTCAAGTAGCATACAAATTTGGTGCCTCATTTGAAAGTAAAACTTGAATCCAATAACGCTGTTAAATATAAATTTTTGAGATTGAAGTAGATAAGATTTTAAAGAAATTGCGGGAGGAAATTATCCTCCCAAGTGAAATTAAAAGATTTTTGATATCACAAGAAAGTATAAATTGAAGTTATTTTTTGTTCATTGCATCTTTGATTAAAGTGATCAGGCCTGTTAATACACCCCCGCTTACACCACTTGTAGCAATAGTAACAAGAAGGTTGCTTAAATCAAAGCCGTTACCTGTACTTGTAGCTGCAGCTGTTGCGCCTGCCGTTCCTAATAATCCTAAAGCCCTTAAAAGGAATTCTGCAGCACCACCGCCAATAAGACCAACGATCGTGTTTAAAATTGGCCCTAAGTTTTTATCTGCTGATATTACACCGGCGATGTTACCCCCCGCTGCACCGCTAATTAGAGAAATGATTAAATTTAATAGATCCATGAAATGACTCCTTGAGGTTTTTTTGTTTCTAGATCAACTAGTAGTATTTATTTTTTTAAAGCTCAACAATTTTTTTTGTGCCTTAAAGAAATTCAAGAATTTTACGATGATTTCATTTTTTTAAATAAAAAAATGGCAATTTAAAAGGTAAAACATTTATAAAAAAACTTTAACGAACAAAAAAAAATGGAGAAAAAAATGAAGTTATTTAGCAAAAACAGTCTTTTAGCCGTTCTTACAGCATTTTCAATGAGTTCCTCTTTAATTGGACAAGAATATTATCAGTCATTTGCAGAACCTGATTGCTGTCCGGAATTCAATTGCAATAAATTTTACATTGGAGGATTTGGTGGAGGACTCTACTCAAATTCAACACGAATGACGCAAATGGGAACTGCATTTTTTGTAGAAGCAGATGGAGGACCGTTGGCAGTATTAGCAGAGGGTAGAACACATAAAACACAATCTGGCTTTGGCGGAGTGCAACTTGGATATGAATGGGGTCAATGTAACGGTTGCAATGATTGGATGTTTTCTACTGCAACAGAAATTGAAGCTTTATTTATTTCTAACAAGAAGCATGGACATTTGATAAACCCAACAGACAGATTACCGGAACATGACTTTAATAATTCATTTCGTATGAAAATGAATACGGTTCTTGTAAATGCTGTTTTTTCACTTGACAATTCCTCAATGTGGGGATTTGCTCCTTATGTTGGTGGAGGTCTTGGTGCGACACGCATATCTCTTAATCATGCAAGATCGATTCAAATTGATCCACTAGAAGAGGGAGTCAATCACTTTAATTCAAGAGCACATGACTCTACATGGGCATTTGCAGCTCAAGTAAAAGTGGGTCTTCGTTATAAGATTACAGAGTGCCTTCATATTTTTGCTGAATACCGTTACCTCTTTATAGATTCTAGCAACTATATTCTTGGATCAACTGCTTATCCGGACCATGCAGTAACATCACCTTGGAATGTTAGAATCAAAAACATCCAATATAATGCATTTTCTATCGGACTTCGTTACGATATTTAATCAACATAAAAAACCGAATAGTTTTAAAACTATTCGGTTTTTTAATCATTTACTTAAAAAAATCCTCGAGGATCTTGCCCAATTGATAAGAGCAACAGTTGTAACCCCAACGCCAAGTGCCAAAATTGCGCTCATACTAATAGGAAGAGCTGTTGCAACAATTGTTGCAGATTTTGTAAAGCCTAAAGCTTTTAAAGCAAATGTTGAAATAACAGCTAAATTTAATCCACCGATGACAGCAACAGCTGCATTCTTTGTATAATTCCCTACATTGGTAACGCATTCAGAAGTTAATTCCTTCAAAAAGTCGCTAAAGATATTTTCACAACTCATATTAAACTCCCTATATAAATATTGTATCTGAAAGTGAAAAGTTTAGAGGTTTTTACAGCTCCAGGCATTGAGAACAATATGAGGGCAGCGCTTCTGACCTATCAAATGTTGCTTTCAATGTAACTTGCAAAAAAATCAGAGACCTAATTTAAAAAAAGTATATCAATTTTCATAAAATATGGTATAGGTACAAGATTAACTTTCTTTAGCTACAAAGGCCAAGGACCATAATGATTGTTTAAAATGATAATCACTGAAGATAAATAGATAAGCCATTTGGTTTTGCAATGCTTTTTATAAATAATGGAGAAAATAATGAGCTCATCAAAAAGAATGATCGTTGGAATTAGTGGAGCTTCAGGCATCGCTTATGGAATCGAGCTTTTAAAAATTCTTCGTGAATTAGAAATTGAAACTCATTTAATTGTTTCAAAAGCAGCAGATATTATCCGTGGGTATGAAACGGCGATTTCTACACAGGAATTAAAGCAACTTAGTGATTTTTGTTACAGTAATGAAAATTTTGGCGCCCCAATTGTTAGTGGTTCTTTTAAAACCATGGGGATGATTGTAGCGCCTTGCTCAATGCGCTCACTTGGTGAAATTGCTCATTCTTCAGGAACTGGTCTTCTTACACGTGCAGCTGATGTTGTTTTAAAAGAGCGAAGAAAACTTGTGCTGATGGTTAGAGAATGCCCTTTAAATGCGGCACATTTAAGAAATATGTTGGCAGTCACTGAAATGGGAGGCATTATTTTCCCACCCGTTCCTGCATTTTATGCAAAGCCAAAAGATTTACAAGATATGGTCACTCATACAGTTGGACGTGCACTTGATCTCTTCGATATAGAGACTTACAATTTTCCAAGATGGGGAGAAGATATCGGCCTGCAAAAAATTAGAAAAAAATCTCTTCAAGAATCCTCCTTAACCAACTTTTAAAAGTCGAAAACTTGCATTATCATTAGATATATTTGATATAGCTTCTTCGATTTTATTACAGGATATGCAGGATCGCTTAAGCGCATACGCATTAAACTAAGGAGTAAGTTACTTAACTTACAGTGTACTAGGCTATTAAAAACCAGGCCTTCAGCCTGGAAGACGATTTTTCAGGGCAAAGCCCTGGCTTATAATAGTCTAGGGAAACGCCTAGAGGTT
>JBBSJT010000138.1:0-4892 GCA_038257035.1 Chlamydiia bacterium | reverse complement strand
GGTTGATAATATCCTGCCTGATCCTGCCGCGGAGCGTAGCGTAGCGATCCTGCATATCCTGTAAAAAATCGTATAGGCCATACTAAATAGATTTTATGATTATTTTTCAGATTAAAAGTAGCATCAATATATTCTGATTTAAAAAATTTTGGCAAAAAAAAAGGGATGCTTTTTAAGCATCCCTTTGAACGATAAATTGAACTCTGGTTAAAACTAGTAATCCATGCCTGCATTGGCCATAGGTGCTGGACTTTCATCTTTGAAGTCGGCAATTAAAGCCTCTGTTGTGATCAACAGGCCAGAAATTGAAGCTGCGTGCTCAAGAGCTGTACGAGCAACCTTTGTTGGATCCAAAATACCTGCTTCGATCATATCAACATATTGATTTGAAAGAGCGTTATAACCATGAGAATAACCCTTGGAATCGCCCAATTTTTCAACTTGTTGAATAATGATCGCGCCTTCAAGTCCTGAATTCTCAACGATTTGTCTTAAAGGTGCATTTAGGGCTTTCAAGATAATGGCAGCACCAGTTTTCTCATCGCCTTCCAATGTTTCCATAAGTTTTAATACGTCAGCTTTGCAACGAATATAAGCCACACCACCACCAGGTAGTACGCCTTCTTCGACAGCAGCAGCTGTAGCGTGTTGAGCATCATCAACGCGGTCTTTCTTCTCTTTCATTTCAACTTCGGTTGCAGCTCCAACGCGGATTACACCAACTCCACCGGCAAGCTTTGCAAGACGCTCTTGAAGTTTTTCGCGATCATAATCAGATTCTGTTTCATCGATTTGACGCTTAAGAAGAGAAATACGCTCTTTTACTTTTACTTTATCCGCAGCACCTTCAACAAGTGTTGTGTCTTCTTTGCTGATGACGGCTTTTTTCACACGGCCAAGCATTTCAAGTGTTGCTTGATCAAGTTTCATTCCCAACTCTTCAGAAATCATTTGCGCACCTGTTAAGATGCAAATATCTTCAAGCATTGCTTTTCTTCTGTCGCCAAAGCCAGGAGCTTTAACAGCACAAACTTTAAGTCCGGCTCTTAATCTATTGACAACAAGAGTTGCAAGTGCTTCGCCTTCAACATCTTCTGCGATAATCAACAAGGGCTTGCCACTTTCTGCAACAGCTTGAAGAAGAGGGATAATATCGCGGATCGAAGAAACTTTTTTCTCTACAACTAAAATATAAGCATCTTCCAAGACGCACTCTTGTGTTTCTGCATTGGTCATGAAATAAGCTGAAAGGTAACCGCGATCAAAGTTCATGCCTTCTACAACTTCAAGTGTTGTTTCAAAGCCTTTTGCTTCTTCGACAGTGATAGTGCCATCTTTACCGACTTTTTCCATCGCTTCTGCAATGATTTTGCCAATTTCAGCATCATTGTTAGCTGAAATTGTTGCAACTTGTGCAATTTCTTGACTGTTCTGAATAGGTTTGCTGATTTGTTGTAGTTTTGCCACAACAGTTTTAACAGCTTTTTCCATACCACGTTTTAGATCAAGAGGATTAGCACCCGCTGCTACGTTTCTTAAGCCTTCACTAAAAATTGCTTCTGCAAGGACGGTAGCTGTTGTTGTGCCATCGCCTGCTTTATCGGCAGTTTTGCTTGCAACTTCCTTAACCATTTGTGCACCCATATTCTCGTGCTTGTCTTCAAGCTCGATTTCTTTGGCAACGGTCACACCATCTTTTGTGATGTGCGGTGTGCCATAAGATTTATCGATAATTACGTTACGGCCTTTTGGGCCAAGAGTTACTTTAACAGCATCGGCAAGTGTACGGACACCTTTTAAAATTTTTTGGCGTGCTTCTTCTCTGAATTTGATATCTTTAGCGCTCATTTGTTAGCCTCTTTTTAAAATAATTATTTTAATACAATTGCGATGATCTCATCGGCTTTTAGGATCACATATTCTTCATCATCAATTTTAATTTCTTGACCTGAATATTTTTCCATCAAGACAATATCGCCAATTTTTACAGGCATTACAATCTGATGCCCATCTTTATCCTTTTCGCCTGTACCAATAGCAATGACTTTAGCTTCTTCCTGCTTTTTCTTTGCCGAATCTGGCAACAAAATTCCACCTTTTAACTTTTCTTCTGCTTCAATTCTTTGAAGAAGAACGCGATTACCCAAAGGTTGAAATTTAACCTTTGTTTGGCATTTTGATTGGCAACATGTTCCGTGTGCGTGATTCATGAATAATGTCTCCTGTTAAGGTTTAAAAATAATACGATAAACGATAGTCAAATTTTAGGCAATAATGATTTAGCACTTTTTTACCCTAAGTGCTAAATCCTGTTAATCCCTCTAATTTTTCAACAAGAGTCTCAAACTTATGAATTGCAGAAGCCACGGGTTTTGGTGAACACATGTCAACTCCCGCATTTTTTAAAATGTCAATCGGATAGAGTGAACTTCCGGCTTTTAGAAAAGATAAATAAGCATCTCTATCTGTTTTATCGCCGTTTAACACTTTTTCAGACAAGCTAAGTGCAGCACTGATGCCCGTTGCATATTGATAAACGTAAAAATTGTAATAAAAATGAGGGATTCTTGCATATTCGATATCCACTTCCTTATCAATGATGACACTATTACCAAAATATTTTGTTGTCAATTTGCGGTACTCTTCCTTCAAACTTTTTGGTGTAAGAGGAATGTCCCTTTCTGCCATTTGGTGAATAAGAAGTTCAAACTCTGCAAAACATGTTTGGCGAAAAAGTGTTGCTCGAATGTCTTCAATTTTTTGATTAATCAAAAAAATCTGTTCATCTTTTTTGGTCAAACGTTTTAATAAGCATTGCATGAGCAATTCTTCATTAAAAGTTGAGGCAACTTCTGCAAGAAAAATCGGGTAATCGGAGTATTGATACGCTTGATTTTTATGGCTCAGCAAGCTGTGCATGCTGTGTCCCGCTTCATGAGCAAGTGTAAATACGTCTCGCAAAATGCCTTTGTAATTCATTAGAATATAAGGTTCGCTATCAAAACATCCACTCGAATAGGCACCTGACCGTTTATTTTGATTTTCATACCTGTCAACCCAGCGTTTGGTTTTAAAACCATCTTTTAGGGCGTTTTGGTACTCACTTCCTAGGGGGGCAACTGACTCAATAACAATGTCTTCAGCCTCACGGTAGCTCATGGTGATGTCAAGATCCTTTGTAAGCGGCACTTGCATATCATAAAGGTGTAAAGGCCCAATTCCTAAAATCTTCTCGCGCAATTTCATGTAACGATGTAACACATGTAAATTTTCGTTAACGGCTTTGACGAGTGAGTGGTAAACTGCAGGCTCGATGTTTTTTGGAAAAAGTGACGCTTCAAGTGATGATGAATAGTTTCTGGCTTTTGCCTGGAACCAATGTGCTTGAATTTGTCCATCTAAAACTTCAGTTAAAGTGTTTTCGTAATCGGAATAGGGTTTATGCATCGTTCTAAATGTGTTTTCACGTAATACCCTGTCCTGATCTCTAAGATAAAGACCAAAGAGAGCATGGCTCATCGGTTTGGCATTACCTTTACTATCTAAAACATCATCAAATTTAAAGTCTGCATCATTCATGGCAGAAAACACTTTATGAGGAGTTTGAAGCGCCTTTGCTGAAATGGCAAGCAATTCTTCCATTTGCGGGGCAAGCGTATGTTTTTTGATGCGGATAATTTTTTCTATTGCAAAACGATACGGGGCAAGTTCTTCTGACTTTAACAACTCATCCAGTCTGTCTTGGCTCATGGCAATGATTTCGGGCTCAAACCAAGAAATTTCTTCAGAAAAATCATGTAAGAGCGAGCTGATTTTGCTTAAAAGAACTTTGTATTGATCTGTCGCAATTTCTTCATCGTGACGAAGATGCGCATACGTATATAATTTTGTTAATTCACGGCTTAATCTTAAAATTTCTTCAAAAGCCTCTTTGAAATTTTTTGGACTAGATAAATTTCCTTTATAGGTATTAATTATTGGAAATTTGGGCTTAGTTTCATTTAAAGAAACTTTTTTGAAAGCCTCCTCCCAATCTTCCGGGGTCTTATATAAACCCTCTACATTCCAGCAATCTTCATTTTCAACTTCATTTCTTTTTTTTGTAATCATTTTAAACCCCATTTTTCATAACTCACTTTACGCAAAAAAATGATTTTTTGAAAGCCAAAGCGAACTTTTTCCTGAGAATGGAAGCAAAGCAGTCTTGAGGAGGACATAGTGTACTATGGTCGACGAAAGAGACATTTTCAGGGAAGAATGCAGCTTAGCTTACATAAATCATTTTGCGTTAGGTGAGTTAACCTCGAGATCATATATAATCATTGCATGTTAATCAAGCGAGGAGTATGAAAATACCTTATGAAAGATGCAAAGAAAAAAATTATTGGACATTTTACTGTTTTAAATGATCGGGGACTTCACTGCCGACCGTCGACCGAAATTGTGAAATGCAGCAATCAATTTAAATGTGAAATTTTTTTTAGCTACAAAAAAATGCGTATTAACGCAAAGTCACTTTTTGCAGTTTTAACTCTTGCCGCTCCGCGTGGTGCAAACATCAAAATCGAAGCTTCCGGAGATGATGCTTCAGCCGCCATTGAAGCTTTGATTGAATTATCCGAAAAGTCCTTTAACATCCATTACTAGTTGCGGTGAGGGTATACGTTTTTTTAACACTTAATAATACCAAGAAGAAATGAGAGTGAGGGGGAGAAGAGCATTTAATCGATAACATTTCACATGGTACTTGAAAGAAAAAAAACATGCCGATCTCATTTGAAATATATCAATATTTTTTTACAGGATATGCACGATCGCTGCGCGGCACGATAAGCAAGATAATATCAACCTCCTGCGTTACCTAAGGTTGATATTATCTTGCTTATCGTGCC
>JBBSJT010000137.1:0-4913 GCA_038257035.1 Chlamydiia bacterium | reverse complement strand
TTTTGAATGGCTTAAACAATTATTTTTATTAATTGGAAAAAATTACTGCAAGCATTTATCCAATAATGAACTCATTATAGATTTTTATTAAAACCTATTATGTATCATCTCTTGCAGTTGTTTTTGGAAATGTTCATTCGGCTGAACACAAGGACGCTTTTCCTTTAAAAAATTTAAAATTTGATCGTAAGATAGATGTGGAAACTTATAGGAAATATAAAGTGTCATGATTGATACGCTTCTTGATATTCCTGCTGCACAGTGAATAAAAACACCTCCGCCTTGTTTAATTCTTTGATCGATGGTTTCTAAAACACCACGAGGTAGGGAATCTTCCAGTTTAACATCAGAATCAATAAGAGGAATATCAATATAGTTAAATTCGTTAGTCGAAAAGTAGTGGAGCGAACTTTCAGTACAACATACAATTGTATTAATGCCCTTTTCAAAGAGTTGCATCTTTTTTAAATAAGTTGCTTCTTCACTTTTTCTTCCAAGTATTCTGCCCGCTCCATACTCACTACCAAGATAGAGGCCAGGCAAGATTTCATTAAAGGGAACATTACAGGCTTCTTCACTATCTTCAAAACTCACTTTTGTGGGGAGTCTATTAATATTTCCTGACATTAACTTTTGAATGTCTGGATTATTAATTGACCAACAATAGGGTAAATTAAAATTATATTGGTTTAAAAAATTTAGCGTATTATTAATTGGTTGCATAATTCCTCTTATTTTTACATTATCTTAACAAAGGAGATAATAATTTTCAATAAAAAAATATAAAGGTAATGTATAATAAGGAGTGTATGAAAGAAATAAAAATGCGAAAGGGGGGATTTGAACCCCCACGAGTTTTACCTCACTAGCACCTCAAGCTAGCGCGTATACCAATTCCGCCACTTCCGCAAAACAAAAAGAATTGAAGGCAAATCATAGCTTTTTAAAGCAATTTTGTCAACTCGGTAAATAGAATAATTGCAAATGTGTTTCAAGGCTTACAGTATCAAAAACTTATATCCCCATTACTTATTGTGATATTAAATTTTTTACATTATAATTATAATATATAAGCTTGGAGGTTTTATAATGGAAAGTAAAGACTACAGCCTAAGAAACACACCAATAAATACTACTTCCAACGATACAAATGTTAAAAAGAAAAAATCCTCCGAAGATTTATTTGTAAAAAATGATCCTACCCTTGAAAGAACCAAATCCCTTTCTTCAAAAATAGCAATTGACGCTTATCAAGGTGATGATTTGGAAGGCCATTCAGTAGAGAAGTCCGATTCACACGTAGATAGCTCTGTTTTAAAATTTAAAGAAGTGAATGGGCAAAATCAAAAGGAATACAGTATTTTTGATAACTCAGATGCAGCTATAGAAGCTGATTATCGTAAAGCAATGGAATATGTATCGCCCAATTTATATGGTGTAGATTCAGCATCAAGCGATGAGGGTGATGATTTTGATTCTGTAAATGGTGATGCTTCAGAATCTATCGATGGTGATGCTTCAGAATCAATCGATGGTGATGCTTCAGAATCAATCGATGGTGATGCTTCTATCGATCCTTATGCTCCAGAGTCCGGTGAAGACAGTTCGGAAGAGGAAATTAATTCGGAACCTCAAACCAAAGAGCAGAAAGATGATAGTCGTTTGACACACTTATTTGAGGTATGTTCAAGTTCACTGGTGACTAATTTACTGGATCCAGATTTTAAAACTCCAGGAAAGGATCCAGAAAAGCATAAGCTATACACCGATACGGTCGTCACAACAATAAACACTTCAGAACATAAAGAAGGAGTTGTTACAAAATTGGGCGCAGGATCCAATAAAACAACTTTTGCTACATCTTTTATTTATAATGAAAAATCAAAATCAGCTGCCTTAACTTCAGGCTCTACTGACAATATATATTTAAAAACCGAGCTTACTCTTGCAAAAAAAATCAGGGAAATGAAGCTTAAAGGTACTGTAAAAACTTATGGGATCATGGAAAGCGGAAATAATTTTATTATCGTTTCAAAAAAAGCCAATATGGGCACTATGAGGGAATTAGAAATTGATGACAAGAAGGGACTTTCCTTACTTTTTGATGCTCATGCTAATATTAAGGAATTTCACGATCGTGATATCTCTCACAATGATATAAAAAGAAGTAATTTTTTAATTCATAAAGGAAGCAAGGGTAAGACAAGAATTCTACTTAATGATTTTGGTTCTTCTATTATTAGCAAAAAAAAAGAAGGGGCCAGATTGTTCTCTCAGTATGTTTTAGATCCATATACCTTTAGAAACATGGATATTGTCAAAAGAGAGTCTTATCCTCAAAGTGATAAATATGCCTATGGATTGATGATTATAGAATTTTTAAGAAGAAACAGCAATGCTCCGATAGATACCGAATCTAATGATCCCTATATCCTAAATACATTTGCCCCTTGGGTAAGTAATAAAAAGATGACTGATGAGGAATGCGCAACAGTTGTGAATGATTTAATTGAAAACACACCAATTCCGCCCGAAGTGCCGGAATTACATGACTTTCTTAAAAGAGTGATGGCTTTTAATCCGGCAGACAGACCAACAAATTCAATCATTGAAGAGCAAATTGCTAAAATGCAAGCTAAACTTGCTTAAAATTTGGATGCTGTATCCAAGAATGTGGTTTTGATCCAAATCATTTTTACATTTTTGTCTTCAGGCTTAGTATAATTTTTGCTAAATGATAATTCGAGAACACCACCCATAATTTCATCGTAGGGAGTAAAACCATCATTCGTGCAGTTTAGTTTAATGGGCTCTTTAAAAAAAAATCCCATTTCGTGTACTCCAACTTGAACATGTTTTGGTACATGAATATTAGAAATAGCGTTGCAGTCAAAGTTAATCTGGTTTTCTTTTTTTAAAAGAATTTGAAATTCACGTTTCTCGGCATCATCATTAGGTAAAACTTTCACAAATTCAACATTTTCAAATAAAGTTTTGGCTAATTTGCAATAAAAATCTTGGTTTCTTTCTTCAATAATTGTTTTGATCGCTTGATATACAGGTGTAAGAGAAGTTTTAATTTGAAGCTTTAAATTCGGAGCTTTAACATCATATTCATTTGCAAACTTTTTCCAAACCTCATCGCTCGAACTTAATTCATTCCACTTTTTTGATACCAAACAAAATGTTCCAAGTGTTGGGATATCGAATTGGCTAAAAATAGTTTTAGCAAGTTCCGGCAAAAGTAAAGTAATAGCCCCTTCAGGACCGCTTGGATTATTGACAACAACAGGTACCTCAACTGGCACAGTTGTCGTTGTAAAGAATGATGAAAGATATGAAATCATGATAATTCCTTTTAATATGAAAAAATGTTTATTAAAAAACAAATAATATCAATTAAGTTCTTAATTGTCAATTGGTTAATTAATGAGTAGATTATATTTAAATGTTAATCGGTCGGGTAAGTAGATTTGTTTTACCCCGGTAGGGGTCAACAGCCTTCAGCCCCGTGTGTAATGAAAGGCCTTTAGGCCTGAATGGAACTCGGGGTAGTCGCAAAAAAAATACCAACCCCGGAAGGGGTGTAAGAATAATTGACTCATTCTTACACCCCTTCCGGGGGCTGGTAGTTAATATATTTACCCCGAGTTCCATTCAGGCCTAAAGGCCTTACATTACACACGGGGCTGAAGGTTGTTGACCCCTACCGGGGTAATAAATAGGAAGTATAAAATTTTTCAATCAACCAATCGCCACCGACTCAAGTTTTGACGGCGTCCGGAGGAAGGGTGAGCTGTTCGTTCACGCTATCAAATGTTTTACCGACATTTAAAAAAGATGCAAATTTTGGATGGGTATCCATGTAGTTTGCAAGAGCATCTAAAATCTTATCTTTTTCAGCCGGTAGCATATCCTTGAACAATAATTGTATAGCATTAACAAGGTCTGTTTCAACGCCTTTTTCAGGTTTCATCGTGCCTGTTGCAAGGGCTAAAAATTCATCACCTGTGATGTGTTGTGTTTTAGACATATAAACCGCGGCAAGAGCGCTACTAAGTAGGACCATTTTTAATACCGCAGATAACTGGTTACGTCTTTCCTCAGATAAAGGTTCGCCTTTTTCGGTTCTTGCTACAAGCATACCCGAAATAAAACGTTCAAGTTCTGGACTTACAATCATTTTTAAGGCTTTTTCAGCATATTTTTCAGCAAGAGTTTTTTCATCAACAGTTTTGCCGGATTGCTTATCGACAACGCTTTCAAGAGTCGTATAACTAATCATCGTTCCCATTGCCCATGCGCCAATCAGACCAAGTTGTGCTGCAAATGTTTCTGAAAGAGGGGATAGGGCATGATTTGCAAAGCCGACCGCTGCATCAATTTGGGGGGTTACGCCGACCATAAGTGTGCTTGAAACATCTACAACCGTAACGGACCCTATAAAAGCCCCTGTTAAAACTAAAGCTGTGGCTAAAGAGCCAAGCAAGCCATCTTCGTGACTGCTTTTTAACTGATCAGCATAATTTCTGACACCATCGACAATGCCTAGGCGCAATTTTCTTTCATGCTCGATTTTAAGCTGATGTTGGGGACCTTTTTCTATCTCTTCGGCAGTAGATGCAATTTTTTTAATATTTTCTGCCCAGGAATCTAGTACGCCCATGATTATTTTATGAAATTGTGCAGATAAACCTAATATTGCACCATCTATTGAACCAAGTTTATTGAATTCGACCGGAGGGGGAAGAGTTGGGTTTTGGGCATAAATAGTCCACATCATAGACATTGCCGCTTCAATTTCTGAGGATGAAAGGGAATCTTTATTGGAAAACCCCGTTTTTTTTGGGGAATGTGTTCCGTTTACGGTTCCTGTCGTTACAATAGAAGGGCCGCCAACGTGGGCGGATGAA
>JBBSJT010000136.1:0-4943 GCA_038257035.1 Chlamydiia bacterium | reverse complement strand
CCAAGCTCATAAGCGATTTAGCTGACATAGATTTTGATATAGTCATCACAATTTGTGATGATGCGAATGAAAAATGCCCCTTATTTTCAGGTAAAGCAAAAAGATACCACCATGCATTTGATAACCCACCCATTTTAGCAGAAAGTGCCAACTCGGAGGATGAAATCCTTGCAATCTATAGGCGTGTGCGTGATGAAATTAAAAATTTTGTTGATCAACTGCCTGACAATTTGGCATTTGTTTGATAAATATGGTAAATGACAATGTATCTTGTTTTTAGAAATTGTATTGTAATAAATTTTAAGATTTGCTAGAATTTGTTTTCAAGTTAATGGTCAATATCAGGAAAAGGTTTGAAGACTTAAGAGTCTTTGTTGGTTCGAGTCCAACTCCGAGCGATGCCAAACCGTCAAGAAGGCAGGTTTTCGAACCTAGGTTACCTTCTTTTTTAAAGAGCTTGAGGTCTTAATTGGTCTCAAGCTGCTTTATTATTATTCTCACTTTTCACACGTATATATTTTTTAGGTCAATACTTTTAAGTCGTGTATTTGGGGAACTTCAATTCCAACTGCCTTAAGAGCTGCAAGACTAGCTTCAGCTGATGAGCGTTTTGTGTAATCATCATCAGTCATCTGGTTGATCAGATTGATTAACTTCATCATTTTGTTTTTGTCATCAATTGAAAAATTATTAAACCCCGGAACGTCTGTCGGCTTCATCAAAATTCTATTATCTTGAAGATCATGTTTAATTCGGCAACCTTCATTACCATAACGATCTTCAACGTCCTCAACGATATCATTTATCTTTTGTTTGGTTATTGTTTCTCGAAAAGATAAGCCAAGCGCATAAATATCAATTTTTTTTTGCAAATCACTCTCATCTTGTTGAGTACCTATCATAAGGTCGTCCAATAGATGTGTATGGTCAATCGTTCTAGTGACGTTTGTATCGGTTCTACCTGTGATGTGAGCGCCGTCAAAATCCATTAAGACATATTGTTTTTTTCCGTTTTTCTCGGTGCAAAGAATGTTACCCGGTTTTATGTCTCTGTGAACAATACTTTCTTTGCCTTCAAAATGACGATTTTTAACTTTAAGGCCAAGCATTGCTCTTATTTTATCCATAAAATTAATTTTAGGCTCGAATTTAGAATGCATGTGATTGAGGCCAAAAAGCGTTTGCCCAACAAAATCGAAACATTCTTTAGGAGTGTTTAATTTTACATGGTTCATGTCCCCAAGCTCGTATAAAGTTGTGATGGCAATATAACTTGTTTCATCAACAAATTTTGTCGGTTTTATAATTCCGGGAATATGGGTTGGTTTTCCCTTTGGTCCCACATGTTGACCCTTCATTGCAGCATCACCCGATGTCATAGCTACTCGAGCATCATCCCTGTCATGCGCAATCTTAAGTACCTTAATTTTATGCGTTAACTGACCATTTTTATCAACTTCTCTTAATTTATAGGCTGTTCCCATCCCCCCCTCACCTATTTTATCATCTGTGTTGAAAACATAATTTTTTACTATTTCTTTGCCCTTACGGTCAACCTTGGTCATGGTAAAAGAATATTTTTGGTCGTCCAATTTTTCATAATCAACTTTCTTATATTGATGTTTTGATGCTGTTTTAGCCACCCCGTTTTGATTGAGTTCTCCACGGGCAACGGCTGTAGCTTGGGGTGTTGGCTCTTTTTTTACAAGGGCGGCTATTGCTGTGGCAGCTAATCCAAGTGCTGTTCCAACTCTTTCAAACCCTGCATTTACAACTGCTCGAAGATTGCCAATTGTATTATCATTCATATTAACCTACTTTATGTAAACTTGTTAAGTATTCAAGAGCAGCTTTAGCATCTTCTTCAAGTTCTTTAATTTCTGTAGCTTTTTTTAATTGTATGGTGATGTTATCAAAACTTTTGAGTTTTTCACTGCAGCGGATGAGAGCTATATAAGGAGTAAATTTTAAAGGTTCTGCACTAATTGCTTTTTCAAAAGCCTCAATTGCAGCTCCTAATTGGTCATTTGCCTCGTAAGACAATCCTAAACCCATCCAAAAGGAGGCGATTTCAGGGTTCATGAGATTTAAAAACGAGTAGATTTGAATGCAATCAGAATATTGTTTTTTTTCGAAATATATTGTTGCAAGATGGTATAAGCTAAGCAGCATCTCATCAGTATAATCTGTTAAAAATTGTATTTTTATTGGATTATTAATATTACTCTCCCAAAATTCAGTTGAATCAAGGTACGATTTGATATCTTCATCTATTTCAAATTGTCCGATAGCAATAGGAGGGATTTCTTCGCCTGTCGTGACAAGATATCCATCTACAGCGCGAGCTTTAATTTCTGTTAAACAAAAATTATAACTTTTTTCGAAAGATATTTTTTGATCTGTGGCTTGCTTTTTTAATTCTAGAGTTTTTTGGTTTTCTTTTTGAGCCTGTAATGCTAAACCCCCACCCTGTAGAGAATTCATCCTTCGGCTGACAAGATCCATGTCATTTGCTTTATTAAAGTTCGTTTTGTTATCCATAACAAACACCTGTAGTAAATTAATAATACGGAAACTATACTATCCATTAAAGCATGTAAACAAACTATTGTCAATAATTATTAGTTAAGGTGTTTAAACGTGAAGATTGAACTAAATTTTTTACCATCTTAAAACGGGGTTGTTTTAAGATGGTTGTATAAATGAGATAAGGGGGGGTTACTTTGCAGTGGCTTTTGTTTTTGCTTGATTAAGGCTAATTCTTAAGCCATTGCCGGCTAATAGTAAGTAGCAGCCAAACAAGACGGCTTGTTGCCACTGACCGATCATGATGTTGTTCATCATAAAAATGCAGTTTGTGACCATCCAGATAGCAAATCCTTGCCATTTTCCGACCGAATTTAAGTAAGCACCAAAGAGGGCTGAAATGGTTGCTACTAACAATATTGTTTCCATAGATCACCTTTATCAAAAATTTCTGAAGATTTAAGTTCCACATTTGGAACTTCTTTTAATATTCTTTTAAAAATTACATCCATACCTTTTTGAAATTCTAAATCGGGAGAGCGAATTCCATCGGAAATTAAAGGAACGTCGGGCCGGACAAAATAGATCTGATCGTATTGGTTAATTAAATCGATTGGATAGGAGCCGATTTGAAGATTGAAGTATTCTGCATATAAAAGTGAATCCAAATAAGATCGGTCGCAGATCACGACATCATGTTTTTCTGAAGCTTCAAGCTCTTTTCGAGAATGCTCATGGTAAATCCAAAGTGCAGCTTCTTTTGTCATTCCGGCATTAATTGGAAAAGGGCACGATCTTGCCACTTCTTGAACAATCTTGATGTTTTTGCCTTTTTCTTTAAAATGAGTTGCAAGCTTATATGAGAGGGTTGTTTTACCGGTTCCATGGGTACCCATGATCGCTATTTTTTTTGCTTTTTTTGTCATTTTCAGCCTAAAGTTTTTAACCGAAAAGATAGTTACTTAATGGTTTTTTGTAAATCAAAAGCTTAATTTGAATTTTCCTTAATTTTTTCATGAATTAAGATTCAAGGTTTTACATTTTTCATCGAAAATGTAACCCAATATCAATTTATTTTTTTCAGCTGAACAATTACATGCTAAATTAAGGAAAGAAAATAATTGAAGCAAAATACTTTTAAATTTAATGTATTACCTTATAAAGGGAGTTTCCTCATGCAAAATAATTCACAAGATGTTAGCACTTTGTCTGCTGCTTTTATAAATATTCAAAAAGCTTATACTCAAGAGGTTTTATATACGGGAAATGATAGACCCCCTGTTTTTCCTGCAGAAAAGGTCATTCAGTTTACAAAGAACGAGATCTGTACTGAGTTGATTATAGTACCCACATTTAAAAGTTTGCAAAGTGAGTTTTCTTATCACGACATGAACACAAGATTTAATACAGATCGTGAACGTAACCTGATTTTAAAAATTTACAAGCTTCCTATAAAAAAGATCGAAGTGAAGCATGCTGTTAATGATCCTTCATTAAGAGATTCAATTGAAAAAGCTGAAATGATCGCAAATGATTTTTTTTTCTACGAGAATACAAGCTACCTTGATGAATTTAAGAGTTGTTTTCATTTTCTATAATTCCAATTTATTGTTAGGTTAAAAAATGAAGTAAGGGGGCAAGCACAATGTTAAAATTGACAAGGTTAACTTTTCTGTTTTTTTTATGGTTTTCGTTTTATTTACAAGCCTATGATGCCTCACCCAAATGCTATAGAGATTTGGAACTTAATTTTTTTCAACCGGCACTTGTTAGTCAAGCCTTAAGTCTTCACCGAGTGGATCAATCCTCTTGGACACCTATTTTACGTTCTTTAAAAGAAAGCTCAAGAAAAGTGCCAGAAATTATTCGCATCAAAGCTAAAAGTATTCGCCCTAATCCGTTTGAGCCCATTTTTATTCCCGAAATCGCAAAACAATTAATGGAAGAGACTTTATTTGAAGTTTTTGCAGCTTCGGTATCTAGCTATAACTCTTACCAAGATCTTCGCATCAATAGTGAGGATATCGCACAAATGTTCAAATACATTTCCGAAAAACAAGCCGATAAAGTAAACCGTTGTTTCGGTATCACGCCTGTCAAAAAATAATTTCACAATTTTAAAAAAAATGTTTTAAAAAGATTTAGACTGTAAAATAATTTTTTAAAGTTGTTTTAAGGGGGAATTTTTTAAAAAAATGGTGCGAAACGTACTGTTTTTCATGTTTTTTTCTGTTGAAATTTTCAAGTTTGTAAAAAAATAATCGTGTTTATGATGTGTTTTGGAGGGTCTTTTAAAATAAATGAAAAAAGATGTTGCAAAAAAGGTGATATATTCGCTATTGTTTAGCTTCGGTCAATGATTAGCGATGTTAAAGTTGCAGCGTCGATCGAATAAAGCGTCTTAGAGCGCTAAACAT
>JBBSJT010000135.1:0-5010 GCA_038257035.1 Chlamydiia bacterium | reverse complement strand
AAAGGGAGGATTTACCTAAAAATGCAACGCTTGAAGCGTGGAATTTTTTAATTAATGAACTTAAATATAAAGTTGAGAGTAATATTGAGGATGCCACAATTGCTTTGCAGGAATTTGGGACAAGATGGGATACAATTGCTTATTCCCTTTTTTTAAATCCCGACCAATACTTAAAAGGTCTTCTTAAATCAAAATCGGAGATTGTATCTGATGTTGAAGCTTGCTGGAGAGCTATTTTAAGCAATCTTCTTTCTTTAAATTCAAACAAAAAAGATTCAAGTTTTTTTACGATACAAGAAGAGGCTCTGATTAAAACAATCATGGGAATTCAAAATTGTCCAACAGGGCAATACATAAATATTCTTTCTTCTTACGATGCTTTAGAGCCAAAGCAGAAATATCATTTAAAAATTTCCACTCAAAATAGTGTATCAAATTTGCAAGCCCATGAAAAATATTTAAACGCTATTGCTTTTGTACAAAAATTTATTGAATCTCAACCCACTCAAGACTTGGACTCAATGGCAATTGATCTTGTAGAGTATGTGAATGGCAATCTTCGGGAAAATTCTGCAATTATTAATGATTTACTGATGGATACAAAATTTTGGGATCCTGATGAGGTAGATATTTTGCGGTTAAACAAAACGGGTGCGTTAAATTTACTAACTATTGCTCTTGCGGAATCTGTCAAACCGTTTTGCTTTGAATTTGTTCGCAAACTTGTAAAAAAAATCGTCGAATCTTTGTTTAACAGTGAAAGACCATTGATGCATGATTTATGTGAATTAAAAGATATGGAAGTTGTACAAGGTTCTCATCAATCTCTTTATTTAAGAAATTTAATCGGTCACTTTGTGGGCATCTCTAATCAAGTTGTTTTTGACAAGAATAGTGGTGTTCTTAATAGCAATCTCATTGAAAAATCACGTGAGGATGTACTTAAAAAGTTTTTTAAATATTTAACCCCAAAAACAGTTGTCGATGAGCTTGTTCAAGCGATTAATACAAGTCCGCAAGAAGTAAGAGTGTTTTTTGCAAAATTTTTGGTCGGCGATCTCTATTTTCAAGAAGGAGAGGCCTTTAAAATTAATGAGTACGGTAGTTTAGTTCTTTTAATTTCATTTGGTTTTCTGAATTAAATAATCGGAAAAGTCCTAAAAGCAAAAAGCTATAGCAAAGATCCCCTAAAATTTGATTTCCTATAAACGGAATAGCTGCAAAAAAGCAAAAACTTAAACCTTGAATAGTTTTAGGATAAAGGTGGCCTGCAAACCATTCGCCAAAATTGGTCACAAAAAAGAAAATCAGGGAACTTGCTAGGGAGGTCAAAGGAATGCTTGTGGGGGTCATCTTTTGAAGTCTAACGCCCATTAGTATGATCAACCCAAAGCTAAAATAGACAAAGGGCATCATAGGATGAAATCCTAAGCTCAAATCGCTTAAAAACAATGTAGCGGCAACTGTTGCAAAAGAAAGGCTGCAGTTTTTGAACTGAAAAGCGGAAATTAAGGCAATTGAACAAATCGATGTGCAATTTGGGGGGTGGGGCAATAGCCTACTCATCACTCCGATAGCGATTAATCCTAAAATGGTTAAAATTTTCGAAAAACTCATTGTTCAACCCCACTGCAAGAAGCATTAATTTTTTCTTAATAACTTAAAACAGTTTAATTTTAAAGCTTCTTAATCGATTAAGTGTGCCACGTCACCTGATAAAAAGCAACCCCAAAACATTTAAGTTTCAGCGTTTTTCTACCCGAAGATCCTTACTTGTCTCAAAAGTGAGTTATGCTTTTTTTACCGCGAAGAGCGCGAAGAAAGACGCGAAGGCGCGCGAAGGCGCGCGAAGAAGCGCTAAAGCGCGAAAAAACAACTTTGGACACATCAGCTGTATTCGCTTAGAAGTTAAGTGGGGTCTAAGCTAACACTAACTAAAACATCCACAATTAATTATTCGCGCGATAGCGCGCTTCTTCGCTTGCCTTCGCGTCTTTCTTCGCGTCCTTCGCGGTAAAAAGAGCATCACAGACTTTGCCTGTTTAATGTTCATAAGTGGCTGTTTTTTGATCGCGAGAATGTTTACTTAACTGTTCGCGGGAGTAGATTTGATCGTAAACCCAAATTCATGAACAGTAGCCGGACAACTTACGAACAAAAGAAAAGGTGAATGCAAAATGTTCCCTTATGAACAAACCCACAGAACAAGAAGACTAAGAATAATTATATATATCTATTTTAATCTTAAGAAAGGGGTGTGGGATGTTTGATCGTTTCTTAAAATTTAGTTTTTTATTTCTTTCTAAAAATCGCTAAAATTTCCAGATGATTGCTGCCTGGAAAAAAAAGATAAGGCTCTATTTTTTCTATCATCCAGTCATGAGTGACAAGATAGTCGCAATCTCTTTGAAAAGCTTTCCATCCACAGCTAACATAAATAAGTTTTTTTAATGTTTCATTTTTTGCAATTGTCTTTAAAAGCGAGGGGCAAAGACCCTTTCGTGGGGGATCTACAATAACAACATCTTTTTCGTCTATTAAAGAAAGTTCATTTTCAGAAGGACCCATTTTAAAAGAAATTTTATCGGCAATTGAAGGATCTAATTTTGATTTTGCTTCCAAAAAACAAATTTCTGCTTGAGGAACAATTTCTGAACAGATGACGGATTGACATTTTGAAGCAATTTTTAGTCCAATAACTCCAACGCCGGCGTAAAATTCTACAACTTTTGAGTTTTCGGGAATTTCATTTTTGATTGAATTTAGCATTTGTTCAAAAAGATCTAGATTGCTTTGAGCGAAGCTTGCCGGATGAAGAGCAGCTGAGACCTCGCCGAATTGCTCAAACATGAACAGTGGGCCCTGTAAATGCGTCCAGTTGCTTCCAAAAATGTTGTTTGTTGTTGATTGATTAAAGTTTAACCAAACAGAGTGCCATATTTCGGAAAAAGGGAGTTGCCAATGGGTGGTTTCTGGTTCATAAGCCTTGTTTAATACAAAAGTGACCTGAACTTTGCCGGTTTTACGTTCCACGACAAACTGAAGGTAGCGAAGAACTCCTTTTTTTGTTGTCTCGTTATAAGGTTCGATTGCTTTATAGCGGATAAATTCTTTAATAAGGTTTAAAGCAAGGTTTATATTTGGGTGGTGGACTTTACAAAAAGGAATGTCTAAAACTTCATGGGTTCCTTTTTTATAAAGCCCTATTTGAGGATTATCTGAAGTTCCACGAACAACAAGCTTTGCTCTATAACGCCAAAAATTTACATTTCCTGCGATCAGTTGAAGGTTTTGAATTCCTTTCTTTTCAAAATAAATTTTTGCTTCTTCAAAAATAGGGGGTGAATTTAAATTTGTTGAAATTTCACAACCTGAACATTTTTCGAAATGAGGGCAGTTAAGATCTGAGCTTTTGAGAAAAGCGGTTTTGGTGTTTGTAAAAAAGTTGTTTTTTTTGTTCATAAGTGCAAGAAATGTGAATGTTATTTTGTTTGTAAGGTTGTTCGTAAAAAAAAATAGTCAATAAGCTTGAAGTTGTAATCTTTCCGCCGACACTTTGCGAACAAGAGGAAATTACTATATGATTATATAGGGTTATGAACAAAACCACAAGACAAGAAGAATAAGAATAAAGTTATATATACATATTCATCTTTAAAAAAGAGTGTGGAAAGATACGTTATTTTCGAAATAGCCTTGATAAAATTGGGCTTATTCAGTTATTTTTCATATCTACAACGGATGCATTGTTATGAAAAGCTTAAAAGCTCAGCAAATTTTTGATTTATCTACCTATAAACATGCCAAAATTTTTGATTCTTCTGAATTTGCATGGGAAATTCTTTCAAAAATTAGCGAATATCTTAAAACTTATAAAAATTTTAAAATCGAAATAGACGTTCCGACTACAGCTTATTTGATTCATCCTGAATTTATTTCGATTGGTAAAGGATCAGTGGTTGAGCCGGGAGCTTATATAAAGGGTCCGTGTATTATAGGGGAAAATTGTGTCGTTCGACATGGGGCTTATATAAGGGGAAATTTTATTGCCGGAAATAATTGTGTGATCGGGCATGATACGGAAATTAAAAATAGCCTTATGTTAAATGATGCGCATGCCGCTCATTTTGCTTATGTAGGAGACTCCATCTTGGGAAACGGAGTTAATTTGGGAGCAGGTACCAAATTAGCTAATTTAAAATTAAATGGTGGGCCAGTTCGCTTATTTTATGAAGGAAAATTCATTGAAACCGGGCTTCGGAAAATGGGAGCTATCATAGGTGATGGGTGTCAATTGGGGTGCAATTCAGTGACTAATCCCGGCACTGTACTGGGAAAAAACGTTTTTTGCTATCCTTGTACAAATTTCGGAGGATACATTGAAGAAAATTCAACGGTGAAGCCGGATACTAAAATTAGCATAAAAAAAAACAGGAACGTTTGAATGGTCGACCATGATAATAATTTAAACCCTCTTTTACCTTACCAAAAACAAATTGAAAAAGAGCTTACTAATAGTATTAACAAACTAGGTATAAAAACAAAACTTCGCGACGCTTGTGAATATGCCCTCTTAGATGGAGGAAAGCGGTTTCGACCGGCAATTGTATATATGATTTCAAAAGCTCTTGGTCTGAGTGCTGATGTCACCAAAGCGGCTATTGCTGTTGAGTATTTCCACACGGCATCACTTATAGCAGATGACCTTCCATGTATGGATAACGATGATGAAAGAAGGGGCAAGCAGTCCCTACACATAGTCTTTGGGGAAGCCTGTGCCCTTTTATGTAGTTATGCATTGATTTCTGCAGGTTATGAGTATTTGACAGAAAATGTAGAAGATTTTAAGGGTGTGGATGCTGAAAAACGAGGGATTTTAAGTATTCAAAATGCAAGTTATAATACAGGTGTTTTAGGCGCTACCGGAGGGCAGTATCTGGATATGTTTGCTTCTGATCAATCGATGGATACTTTAAAGGAAGTTATTTTAAAAAAAACAATCTCGCTTTT
>JBBSJT010000134.1:0-5077 GCA_038257035.1 Chlamydiia bacterium | reverse complement strand
CCTCTCCCTAATGGAAAGTAAAAAAGTGTCCGGAAAAATGTTTACAGAACCGCAACAATTTATCATTTTTAAAAATATGTTTGTTGATTGGAAAGAAATTGGTGTCTATCCCGAATATTTAGATAAGCTCGTAGATCTTGGATTTAATATAAATTCAAAAGATGGCATTGTTGGACAAACAATAAGGCAAACGATAGAAACCTCTCTTAACAATCAAGTTATGGATGAAATCGATGAAGAACAAAAAAAGTATCATACAAAGTCGCTAGAATTAATCGATAATGTCTTTAAAAGACAAGTGATCAATCTTGGACTTATCCTCAAACCGGGTTTCAGTCAAGAGGCATCTAATCAATCAAACCTCAAAATGTTCCCTAATGACATCCTAACTCATATCATCCAAACTTTAAGCCAAACCTATTAGCATCTTTATTCAGCCCGACAAGTCGGTCTCTAGAAAGCAAATTCATTCGTTTTTCATTTTAAAGCGCTTTGATCAGTAATCTTTAGGCTCGATTCATACCCCACCCACATCTTTATCGTTGATTTTAGGTTGTGGCACCACTCTGTGGTGCAAGGGTTATTTTTAGCTTACCGGTGGTTTTACCACCGGCTACCTATGTTAAACCGCTCCGCGGTTGAAATAAATATACTCATCACGGAGTGATGCTACGTGGGTAGCCGGTGGTGAAACCACCGGTAAGCAAAAAATACCCCTTGCACCGTGGAGCGGTGCCACAATAAAGATGTGGGTACAGGTATAGGCTCGATTGGGGACGTATCAAGCATAAGTACGTAACTTTTAATTAAATACTGATTAAAAATTATGCACTTATGAAGAACTGGCCTTAATGCACTAGAAATTAATTACTAGTTGTTTTTAATAAATAGTTCGGGTATGATTTGTTTTAATATATTTAATTTTAAGGTTTTTTTGTGAATAACTATTTAGATACAGCAAGGGAAGTTTGCAGAAGAATTCCTTTTTTTACACCTGCACTCATAGTAAATTCTCTTGGGAATTATCGATGTAAAATAGATGAGAGGGTTGCAAGTGAACGACAGATAGCCTTTAGTATTTTAGGGATAGCAGCTCTAGCTTCTTATGTTTTTGTACCTACTTTTCGTCAATTAACTATTAAATACATTATTACTACATCGGTAACATCCATCGTTGTATCTTGTTTTGTAACCACCGGGGCAGTAATTATAGGCATCGTTGCCTTAGGAGTTTTAGGCTATAAGCTTGATCAAATGCTTACAAATAGAGCGGCAACTCATTTGGCAATTAAACAGTACCTTAAAAAAGATATTCCCTCTTCTGAAGTTTTGAATTGGCTAGTAGCCGATATTGGCAGAATCCAGTCATTACTTAAATATGAAAATGTTGATTTAAGTAAAACAGACTTTAATGGAAACAATTTACTAAGACTGGCTGCCCAATCAGGAAATCTTGAGGTGTTTACATTGCTCTTTGAACATTCCAGTATCAAAAATAAAGCCGCAGTTTTTTTTGAGTGTGTTGATAATCTGCAAGATAGCAATTGGGGAGTCGAATCCTTAAAAATCGCAGAATATATGGTAGATACTAAACAGATTTCAGCTGAGATGTTTACCGATGAACAGCAATGCATTATACAACAAGAGCCTTTAAGAGGTTATTTGAAGTGGACTGATGAACATATAAAATGGTTGCAAAAACTTAGTTTTTTAGGATTCAGTATTGATGCCGGAGGGGTTAAAAGTATAAGGCATGCAATGTCTAAAGATATATTTTCGAAGGCTTTAGATCATGCTGCGGGTAGGCCAACAGCAGTTCAAAATGATATCTTTGCTGCAATGCGGTTTTTGCAAAAAAATAGTAATAATATTCCTTTAGCATCATTAGAGAGTAATGTTTGGAATGAAAACATGCTGGAGGTTATTGCACCTTGTCTTGTTTCAACTCAAAATGCTTTAAGGCAAGCATTTACTGATGATAACGTAACGATTGGCCGTCTATTATGGGATATGACAGGTTCCGAAGAGACAAAAAAATATTGTTTTATTGGAAAATTTCTTGAAAAATATAATTCCAGATTTATAGCTTCTCTTTTAAAAGAGGGCGAAATCTCTTCAACTATGTATACCAAGGAAGAGCAAAACCATATTCTAAATCAGGTATGCTTTTTTTCCGAGGATAAAGATAAAGTCTTTGAAAGTTTAAACAAATACGTGGAATTTGGATTTGATATCAGAGCAAAAAATCTTATTGGCAAAACTGTAAGGGAAATTTTAGTTGATGAAATTGCCTATACTACTATTACCGGCAATGTAAGGGAAGCAGCGAGCTTAATTCAATCTTTGGAAGCAGTTGACAAAATCCTTGAAAAACAAAACATAGCAACAGCAGTTCTTTTAAAACACGGCCAAGCATCTGGCGAATCCAATCTAAGTATATTTCCAGACGACGTTCTAAACCACATTGCTCAGGCTATGGTTGACACTCATTAAATATTACCCCGACAGGGTTAAAAAAAACAACATTCATTTTTTCATTTAAAGCGCCAGGCTTTTGGACCGTGCAATCGAGTGGGGACGGTTCTCGCAAAGTTGCGTAACTTTTAATCGAATACATTGGGGTCTGGATTGACAATATGACAGTTTCAGTTCTTAAAGATATAGAAATTAACGAAACTGTAATATTGTAAAGCCTGACCCCAATTTATTTCGATTAAAGTTATGTACTTATGAAGAACTGGCCTTGATGTCCTAGAAATGAATTAAAAAGTTGTTTTTAATCAAATAGATTGTTATGATTTATTTTAATATAATTAATTTTAAGGTTTTTTTATGAATAATTATTTAGATGTTGCAATAGATGTTTACAGAAGCATTCCATATATTACGCCAGCATTAAAAACTAATCTGGAGGGTAATTATGAATGTGAAATAGACTTCAGAATTGCAAATAATCGTGAAAAGTTTTTTACAGGAGGGGCGCTTGCCGCTTTAGCAGTTTTTCAATTCTCATCCATTACTGTATTGACCGGCTTCGCAACCCCATTTGCAATAGTCGGAATTGTTGCGCTAGGTGTTCTTGGTTGTGCAGTAGATCAGAAATTAACTTATAGAGCTGCAAATAATTTGGCGATTGAGCGATATCTTAAAAGTGACGATGATAAGGCCCTAGATTGGTTGTTGGGGGATATGAGTAGAATTAATCTACTTTTGAAGAATGTCGATTTAAAAGAAAAAGATGATTTTGTCAGAACTTTAATGGAAAAAGATGGATTTAAACTTAATGAGCGTTGTGGAGGACTTAGAGGTTTTTCTAATTTACTGTTCAGAGCTGGTCGTGATGCTGATTCTGAGCTTTTTAATCTTTTTTGGAATCAATGCGATGATAGTGATAAAATTAGAAATTTTACCACACTTCTTGGGCTAGTTTGTCAAAGTGAAAAAGATAGTTGTAAAAAAAATGTCGATTATCTCATCGATAATAAAATGATTTATCCTGAAATGTTTACCGATCAACAGCAATTTAATCTAATGAACTATTGTTTAAGAGATTTTAATACAACAGATAGCTCACTACAATATTTAGAAAAGCTTAATGATCTTGGTTTTTCAATTGATGCAAAAAACGATAAAGGTCAAAGCATAAGAGATCATATTTCTTATTTTATTTTTAAATTTGCCCTAGATTATTCAAGTTTTAGGATGGTGAATATAGAAGTCGGACAGGAAAAATCAGTTTTACGAGTAATTAATTTTTTGCAAGACTATGAGAAAAAAAAATCCGGTTTATTAGTAGAGAAAAGAGTGCTGGAAATTGAAGAGGTTTGGACTGAAGATAAGTTGGAGAAAATTTCACCTTATTTAACAAATGCATTTACCGGAAATCTAGATATGTTCCAACAAGCAAGTAAAGACAATAATGAAAAAATTGGCTCCATATTATGGAATAAAACTGATGTCGAAGAAAGAAAAAAGGCTTTCTGGGTAAATTTGTTCCACAAAAATCCAAAGCTTGCCATTTGCCTTATGAAGGGAGCTCATGTTACATCCAAAATGTTTACAGAAGACGAGCAGTTCCGTTTATTTGATGCCAGGTTTATTGGTGGTATTGGAAGAAATTATGTAAATCCGGAATGTGTAGATCTACTTATTAATCTCGGTTTTAATATTAGAGCAAAACATCAGGATGGTAGAACTGTAAGGGAAGTTTTAATTAATGAAATTGCCACAAAAATTAGTTATGGAAATATTAGCGAATCAGATCACTTAAATAAATCATTAGAGGTTGTTGATGATATCCTCAAAAAACAAAATATAGCTACAGCTGTTGTTTTAAAACAGGGTCAAGCATCTGGCGAATCCAATCTAAGTGTATTTCCAGACGACGTTCTAAATCACATTGCTCAGACTATGGTTGCCACTCATTAATTATTACCCCGACAGGGTTAAAAGATGTCAGCGCCTATCGGCCCTCCATTACACACGGGGCTGAAAGCTGTTGACCACTGCCGGGGAAAACAAAATTAATTTTCATTTCAAAATGGTATGGTTTTCGACCGTTGGGATCGAATAGGGGACGGTTCTGGGGCGTTCAATCTGCGTAAGTTACTAATAATTATTCAATTGAGATTGATCGATGCTCTCGGTTAATGTTAAAAACACATAAGAAACCTCCTTAAATATATTTAAAGCCTTTATTCTATGTTACATTTAGCGAGAAGACCTCTCATAATTTTTTTAGGGGTTTTTGACTCCAAAAAAAATTGAAATTCTTACTTAAAGAATGGTTTTTGCACACCTTATGTTCCCATAAGTTGCATTGACTTATCTATGCAAATGTTTCCATTTTCTGTTTATTCTTAGATTGGATTTAATTATATACTTGGGCTAATGGAAAGTAAAAAATATGAACCGTTTTTTCAAAGTAAGGACTAACAAGGTTGCATATGCATCAATCTATATTCCAAAATAAAAGAACTTTTTTATCTAAATTATGTGATTTTTTCAACGCAGAGACGCAGAGGCGCTGAGACGCAGAGAAGCGCGCTAAAGCGCGAAAAGAACAAAAAAAGCCAAT
>JBBSJT010000133.1:0-5130 GCA_038257035.1 Chlamydiia bacterium | reverse complement strand
GAAAACTTGCACACCCCTTGTCTGACCAATCCGATGCACACGGTCGGTTGCTTGATTTTCTCTAGCTGCATTCCACCATCGATCATAATGAATCACAACGGAACCTGCCGTTAGATCAAGTCCAAGGCCTGTTGCTTGCAAGGAGCCGACAAATACTTCACAGTCCGGATCATTATTAAATCGTTGGATTTCCTGGCCCCGATTAGTGGTTGAGCCTCTAATGGTAGCATAGCCGATGTTATTCTCTTTCAAATAGGCTTCAATGATATCCAGCATGGAAAGATAATGAGAAAAAACAACAACTTTTTGTCCGCTATCTCTTGCCTCTGTCAATAATTCAATAAAAAGATCCCATTTTCCTGATGTGTAATCTTTGTATTCTTCAGGCTTTTTATAAAAAGCAGCCGGATGATCGCAAATCTGTTTTAAAGCAGAAAGAATGGCAAAGATATGCATATAAGGTATAGGAGCCGAATCATCTTTTAATTCTTCTAAAATTTTGGCACGCGTTTTTTCTAATGTTTCGTTGTATAATAGTGCCTGATCGATCGATAATTCCGTATGGGCAATCTCTTCAATTTTTTCGGGAAGATCAAGCAACACCTGAGATTTTTTACGACGTAAAAGAAAAGGTTTAATAAAACGTGCCAATAATTCACGACGTTCTTCGTTACCCTCTTTCTCAATCGGTTTTGCAAAAAATGATCTGAAATCTGCGTCTGATGGCATATATGAAGGAATCACAAGATCAAAAAGTGCTTTTAAATCTCTCAATTGATTTTCTATCGGTGTTCCCGATAAACCAATTCTCATTTTTGCATTCACTGTAAGAAGGGATGAATAAACACGGCTATTATGATTTTTAGCAATTTGAATTTCATCAAAAATAGCCACTTCAAATGGATATTTTGATAAAAATTCCTGATCGATTCTCCAGACTCCATAAGATGTAAGTAAAACATCATAATCTTCATGAAATAGCCCAAGACTTCGATTGATGCCATGAAAAGTGCATACCTTGACATCCGGCAAAAACTGTGCTAGCTTTTCTTCCCAATGATAAATCACAGATGTTGGACAAACAATTAGGAAGTGTTTTTTTACTTCAGGCTGATGATTGATAACAGCCGCAAGTAAAGCCATTGTCTGGTGTGTTTTTCCAAGGCCCATATCATCTGAGAGTAACCCTGAAAGAGCATGATGATACAAAAACCAAAGCCAATTGACACCAATTGATTGATAAGGCCGCAAAGAGCTTGTAAGTCCCTTTAAATTAGGCTCAACAGGTGTGCGAAATTCCGTTAATTCTTTTAGAAGTTCGACAGATTCATGTTCTTTAGTTTTTGCATCCAAATGGATTTCATCAAAAGCATTTAACCGGATTAGTTCTAAAGTAGAAAGCGTGATCGTATGACTTTTTCGATTGATCCTATTTTTGTCTAGCAAGCGTAGCCAATCAAATTTTTTGTCTTTTAAATCAATCAAACCCTCTTTCGAGAAAAGATAATGTTTTTTCTTCTTTATTGCAGACCAAATGTCATAAACGGAAATGAGCCCTCTTTCGGTTTCAATGGCAAGCTTAAGATGGTAAAAGCCTCTTCCGACTTCCTCTGCACGAGAAACCTTTAACGCCTTTAACTTCATAAATTCAGGCTTGAGTAATGAAGGATCTATGTAACTTGCATCTTGTTTTATTTTTTCTAGTTCATACTCCAAGAAAAATTGCTGATTGCCGGGTTCAATTTCTAGAGGATAACGATATTGCTCCGCAAGCCGATGGTCATACGGGAGTTCATGAAAGCCTTCACCTTCCACATAACAAAAATCATCAAAGAATCGCACATCCTTGTCTAAATATTCGTTGTCCATTTCATATTGAGGAACGATTTTAATTTTATGATCACTTGTTAAAGTAATCTTCAACCCCGATTTTAACACCGGACACTTTTTGCTAAAAAACCCGGGAACTTGGGCCAAATCTTGCGCATGCATCCGAATAAAAAGAGGAAGTTGATCTTTACTGATTCCAACACCCGATCTTACAGGCAGGCCCACATCAGAATTCATTTTTGTATAAAAGCCTTGCTCCTCAATATAAATTAAAGAACCAAAATCTTTACTTTTTACCCCTTCATCCATTACGGCTACACGCTTTGAAAAAGAAAGCTTATCATCCTTGCTAAGAACAAAGTTGAGTTCAGCTTCAATACTTGCAAGATGGGTTTTAAAGCCGTCCTGCATATTGAGAAAGGTTCTGTGCTTTCTGACGAAATCGTCCACGTTCGATTCAAGAATAATTGTTTCTACCGAGTTAAATAGTTTTTTTTCCAAACGATAAAATCCATCATCGTCCAAATAAACCCACTCACCAAAACTTCTTGAATAGGGTCTAATCAAGTCTCCAATCGTAAATAAGTAATAGCTGATATGCAAATTCCATTCTTTGTCAAAAAAGAGTGCGTAGGAAGGCTCTATAGGTGCCTCATGAAGACTGCACCCCTCAAGGCATGATTTGATTGTTTCAAGATTTTCTGTTAAAGCCAAAGATATTTGATCTGCATGGATTTCAGGAGTAGATAAAAAGTCATTTTTAATTAAAGGATAAAATCCATCGTTCTGAACATAAATCCAATTTCCAACAAGGGTACCTTTTTGTTTATCTTGGGGCTTTTCTTTTTCTGGTAAAGACTTGTTTTCAATCTTAAGAATAGCGGCTTTTTTATCGTAACTGATTTTTTTTATCGATTCATTATATCTTTGATGTACTTGAATTTTGGAATTGACTGTTGAAAGTGAAGGAATAATAAAAGGTAAGTTTGCCTCTGAAACATAAAAGCCAAATTCTACAATCTCTGCAAATACAACGTGGATATAATTTGGAATTCCTTTTTGTGTGTAATCAAAAGAAATTTCATAAGAAGCCCCTCCGTCTTGCAGCATTTTAAACCATTTAGCAAGATCGTTCCAAAATGAGAGTTCATATTGCAATTCGGCTGTTGGCTTTCCTTCGCGCCAAAGAAGAATTTCCTCTTGTGATAAATTTGAAAATTTTAAAGATGTTTCTTCGGTTTCCCGATGACGATGGGAGATAAATTGAGAAAGCTTTGCAATGGCTTGTTTACTTTTTCCTTTTACATAAAAAAGAGTTTTACCACCAACTGAATGACTAGCGTATTTGCCTTTACCGCTGTGAATCAAAAGATCCGTCTCATCCCCTAAGCGATCGGAATAGAGTTTACATAATTTATTCCAAAGAGAAAGTTCAAAGCGCTGGTGCAAAGGCTTCTCTTCATCTTCAAAAATTTTTAAATAAGCTGCTGCAATATGGGGGCAGCAAGAAACATCTTCTGTGCTTTGGCAAGAGCAAAAGCAATCTTTTAAAACATTATTTTTATCTAATTGTAAAAAGGCCCAGACTTCACTTTCATTTTCATCAAAAACCTGTACCTGATAAGTTCCGCCTGAAAATTCGATTTCGCGAACAAACCCGTTTTGATTGAGTTTTTTTCCCTCTTTAATGAAAGGCTTTAAAATATCCGGTATTTGCATGATTTGTTGCCTTTATAATCCAAAGTCGTGATAGAACGGCTAATTCAAGTGCATTATATTAATTATAATATAAAGCGTTTTTTATGTAAACTCTCAAACTATTTAAAAAATAATGTTGACAAAATCTATTATTTAATTAATTTTCAATATTAGATGAGTTTTTAAAAGAAAAGGAGGAAACGATGAATAGTTACCATTCAGCTTTTAAAGAAAGTATTAATAAACCTATAATACTCCTCCCTTGGAATGAACTCTCTCCCCCACCCGCAGCTTTTAAATTCATAGAAATTTTTGAAAAATATGGGGCCTCCGTAAAAAAATTAAATTTCCTAGATTCCAGTATTAACTGTTTAAGGTTAAAGACTGAAGTAGATGCTATTATAGATGTTTATAAAAATAAAACTAAAGAAAGTCTAAAAACCAAATCCATTGCTCATTGCATTTTAAAAATAGCATCAAAAGGTAATTACCCTGAAATTGCTAAAATTATTAATAAAGTTAAAAAGGCCATGAAAAATGTTCAAGCGCTTTTGCTACCGGGCGGAAATGACGTGCCTCCATTTTTTTACGGACAAGAACCTGAACCCAATACAAATCACACAGATGACTATAGAAGAGATATTTTTGAATTTGCGATGTTAAACATTGCTGATGATAAAGGGATTCCGGTTTTGGGAATTTGCCGAGGCTTGCAGTTGGCTAATGTTTGGTATGGGGGTTCATTAACGCAACACGTTGATGCTCACTCTTATGTGATTCAGAAATTTTCACCTATTGAAAAATTTAAAGAAAGTTGTCCGAAAAGCGTGATTGGAAAAATATTTGAAGAAGCGAATAATTCTATTACAGGCTACTCCATTCATCATCAGGCTGTGGAGAGTCCGGGTGTTAATCTTAACGTTATCTCTAAATATCAAGATGGAACGATTAAGGCCCTGGAAGGCGATAGCAAGCGCTTTCTTGTTTTATTGCAATGGCACCCTGAAAGAGTAGCATTTGATTTCACGGTTGAAGATTTAACGATTGGCAAAGAGCTATCGAAAGAAAATTACCTCTTTTTCAAATACTTTGTCGACGCCGCCAAAACCACCCACATCTAACACACAAACCAATTTTTAAGCTGAGTAACGACATTCAAAAAGTTAGGGATTTTACCGTGTAGGATTTTTTCAACGCAGAGACGCAGAGACGCAGAGGCGCAGAGAAGCGCGCTGAAGCGCGTGAGGAATAAGAAAAAGTAAACCGTTTTTATTCAAAAGCAGCAAATTAAAGATGACGTTTTCATTCGCAACAATCTTGACTTAAAAAAAATTAATTGTTTTCCGCGCTATAGCGCGCTACTCTGCGTCTCTGCGTCTCTGCGTAAATCTAGAGAGGTATAATACTAGAACCTCTTGGATAGTTTATCACTTTAGCTAAGCGTCTACGCGCGTCTTTCTAGTTCTTTTATGGTGGATTCTGTGGTGGGGAGAAACACACGGGCGCTTTTTAGGCCCGTGTGCAAATAGGAAATTTTAAGCGGCAGGAGCAGGAGAGGTCTCAACACTTAAAACAGTGTCAAAATCAAATACTAACGTCTCT
>JBBSJT010000132.1:0-5156 GCA_038257035.1 Chlamydiia bacterium | reverse complement strand
CTAAAAAAGATTTCGAGAATGCAGTTAAAAAAGTTGTAGCAATGAGGGAAGAAAAAACAGATAAACCGCCCTTCGGCATGTACGGGTAGTTCGTTTGTAGCGTAGGTTTTAACTTAGCGATGTTTCAACGGGTTTTAACCTGCAAGCTTTTAAAAGCTACGGGTTAAAACCCGTTGAAACTTCGCTAAGTTAAAACCTACGCTACATGTACTTCAACATCTCTCTGTAGTAAAAAAAATCTTAATTGTTTAAGGTTTGAGGGGGCGGAAACAAGCCTGGTTAAGGATTTTTTCAAAGGCCTTACTTGCCTGTTCGTTCTTAATCTTTGTCGTATAGCGTAAAATACCCACATGATTATTTTGTCTAAAGATTCGCACACGTTCGTGTTGATTGTTTGGGCCTCTTTCTGAAATCCACCATTCAGCGGTCATCTCATTGTCGCCCATGCAAATAATTCTGGAATCAATTTTATTTTTTAGATGATTTTTAGAAAGTTCTCTTAAGAAATTTTTAAAAAATTCATCTAAAGTAAAATCAATTTTTGAAACAAAGAATTGTGTGGTTACAAGTTCTGCCCAACCATCAACGGATTGGCCTTCCAAATAATATTCATTTAATTCAAAGATCGCATCATCAACAGTGTTAGATTTATTCCACTTTCGCCCATCTTCTTTGAAAGAAAATTGAATCTCATATTTCTTTTGAAAGGCTTGTAAGGGGTGTGCGAAAAAAAGTGTGAAAACGACAAAATTGAAGATCCATTGTTTCATAAAAAAAAACCTCTTATAATAATAAATCTTATACTTTTAAAGACAACATGGCAAGTTTTTCAGCAAAAAAACTATGGTAGAGTAAACCCTTTGAACCAAGACCAACATATACAAAAAGACGATCATTTATTTTTTCAACAATTGGCATATGATCTTTTGTTGAAACGCGCAAGGCAGCTTTGCAATCGATAATTTTAGCATCTTCTAATCCTGGAATCATGGCAACTGTTTTTGGCATAATGGAATTTTGCGCAAAAGATGGGTCTCTAAAACTTGATAAGTAATTACGCTCGTAGGTCGCTCCGGCTATACAGCTTTTTTTATCTTGGTTCATTAAAATGTAACTTGATGAACTTAAAGGTACATTTAAGGGTTGCAAATCTTTTGGCCATTCAAGCTCTAGAGTTTGACCCTTGATTAAAAATAATTCTAAAGCCCCAAGTTCTACAAACTGCTTTACCCCTGCACCGGCTGTCACAATCACTTTGTCAAATTTTTTTAAATCACTTAAGTTATGCACTTTAGATTTTTCAAGTTTAACACCTTTTTGTGTAAGGCTTAAAAAAAGGCCTTTTAAGTAAGCCTGTACATAAACCGTTGTACCCTTATCAATCAAAATTCCAGGATAGGATGCACATGCAGGATTTAGATTTTGGCATTCATTACTTTTAAGAAATTTCACATCAGGGTTGATTTTTGAACATTCTAAAAAATCATTTTGTTGGGAAGCAGTAAGGGCCATTCGAAGTAAACCGGTCGTTGAATAAACAGTTTCTTTCAAACATTTTTCAGATTCCATTAAAAGATGGCATGTACTTGAATAAGCCTCATTTCCATAAAGGTTAAGTTTGGCACGCAAGCCGACATAAGGGTGTAGTAGCCCTGCTGCAATCCCTGAAGCCTCGCCGCCAATGCCAAGATCATCAAAAATTGTGATGTCAATGTCAGGTCTTTGCTTTATTAGGTGCCAGGCACTTGCAAGCCCTGCAAATCCCGCTCCAATGATCGCTACTTTCATAAAACCTATATTTTTTTATAAGAATAAAATAACATATCTAAACAAATAAAAACAGAACAATACCTTTTACCGCCAAAGACTAAGAAGAAGAATTATACCTTTGGTGGGGATTTTTTTTACCGCGAAGGACGCGAAGAAGCGCAGCTTTGCTGCGAGAGAAGCGCGAAGAAGCGCGCCAAGGCGCGAAAAAGGCATTAAGTTATTGATAAAAACCTTTATTTAAAATTGTTTTTGACAAAACAATTTTACTAATCACCCTCTTTGCAATTGCAAAGAGGGATAAAGATAAATCTTTAGGTTTTCTTCCTATTCGCGCATAGCGCGCTTCTTCGCGCTTCTTCGCGCTTCTTCCCGCAGCAAAGCTGCGCTTCTTCGCGGTCTTCGCGGTAAAAAAGGCCAACAGAAGCTAGATAGTGTATTTGTGGTAAAAACGGTTGGTGTAAAAAAATAGGGATCTTGTTAATCTTCTGAATTTATTCGAGGAGTGTGATTATGGTGGATGCATCGAAAAAGCGACAGATTCGCAATTTACTTTTTGTAGCGGGAAGTGCAGTCTTTATCGCATTTGCTGTTTCAGCACTGTTTCTTTATAATTATGGCCCGACAGGCACAGTTGTAATTCAAGATATCCTTATCTCGCCAGATATGCTTGCGGGCTTAAATTACAATGATACAAATAAAAAGACTGGCGGTATGTCTCGATTCATCTTTGATAAAATTCAATTTGAATATGACGATTTACAAAATGGAATAAGAGAAAAGAAACTTGTTTCAACGGATGCTTACCAAGCATTTTATGAAAAAATAAAATCAAATAAAAGTTTGATAGAGCCAGCAGATGAGATAAAAAATGCTTTTAATAAAGGGCGTAACGCAAATCTTAAAATTTATGTTCGTACGACAAGTGCTGCTTCCTTTCAATTTTTAGAAAAAGTATTTCAAGAAATTGAGTTTTCAAAGAATGACAACTATTTTAGGGTTCAGCTCAGAGAATCTGATCCATCAGGTGCAAATTTTGCCTACTTTAAGGAAGATGGAATTTTGAAAGCCGCATCGACAATTTTTTTAAGAGGCTACTAATGAAATCAGTTGCAGCCGATTTTCTATTTTTAGGAACGGGCGGATCAATGGGGGTTCCTGTTTTAGGGTGCGAGTGCTCTGTTTGCACTTCGACTTGTACGTTTGACAAACGATTGCGTTCATCAGGACTAATATGTGCAAACGAAAAAAATCTTTTGATTGATTGTGGACCTGATTTTCGCAACCAAGCTCTATCTGCAAATATTAAAGCTTTGGACGCCCTGATTTTGACCCATGCCCACTATGACCATGTTGGCGGACTTGATGATCTTAGAGCTTTTTTTCTTTCAAAAGGAAATTCATTACCGACATTTTTATCAAATGAAACGGCAATTGATATTAAACGTCGCTTTGACTATATGTTTAAAAAAGCGACAAGCGAAAAAATTGTAATTCCAAAATTTGATTTAAATGAATTTAAAAGCGATCGCGGAGAAATAGATGTTCTTGGATTTAAAATTAAATATTTAAGCTACAGTCAAATGGGTATGACTGTTAATGGAATTATATGTGGAGATTTAGCTTATATTTCAGATATTAAATATTATCCTGAAACTATTTTTGATGATTTAAAAGGTGTAGAAACATTAATTATTAGCGCCTTAAGAATGATGCCCTCTGCGATGCATTTTACAGTGGATGAAGCTATAGACTTTTCAAGGAAAGTAGGAGCCAAAAAAACCTACCTAACTCACATCGCACATGAGTTAGATCATAAAAAAACAAATGCGTACTTGCCACCGAATATTCAAATGGCTTACGATGGTTTGAATTTAACTTTTCATGCGGAACTCATATGACTCAAAAGCCAACAAATCCAGAAACATCAACTTATTCAACAGAAGTCAGAGAAGCTGCTTTACTTGTTTCTGTTTATAAAGAATCTGATGAGAAGCAAACTTGCCTTGAACACCTTGAAGAACTTGTTCTTCTTACAGAAACTTATGGAATTGAAGTTGTAGAAAAAGTCACCTGCTTTGTTCGAAAATATGAAGGTGCCACATATGTGACGACAGGGAAATTAGAAGAACTTGTTGAACTTTCAAAAACTTGTAATGCTACTTTAGTTATTTTTGATGATGAAATTACACCCGCTCAGCAACGTAACCTTGAAAAAGCTTTTGGCATTCCGGTTATTGATCGAACGAAAGTGATTTTGGAGGTTTTCGCTGCAAGAGCCCAAACTAAAGAAGCCAAGGCACAAATTGAACTTGCAAAAGTAAAATATGAAGCCCCACGTTTAAAACGTTTATGGACTCACCTTTCAAGACAGCACGGATCAGGCGGCGGAGGCGGTGGTGGCGGCGGTTTTTCAAGAGGGGAGGGTGAAAAGCAGATCGAGATCGATAGACGCATCTTAAAAGACAAAATTCATTTATTAAAAAAGAATATCGAAGATGTGCGTGCCATTAGATCCACTCAACGAGTGGCAAGAGAGCGATCTGAAATCCCTGTTTTTGCAATCATCGGGTATACAAATGCCGGAAAATCAACACTTTTAAATGCTTTAACAGATTCTGAAGTTTTTGTTGAAAATAAACTTTTTGCAACACTTGATACCACGACTAGAGTTTTTAAATTGAGTACAAACCAAGAAATTCTTCTTATTGACACGGTAGGATTTATTCGTAAATTGCCCCACCTTTTGGTAGCAGCTTTTAAAAGTACGCTAGAGGAGGCTTTTCAAGCAGATGTTCTACTTCATCTAGTAGATGTCAGCCACCCGATGGCTCTTGAGCAAGCAACCACTACTTATGATGTATTAGAAGAGCTGAATGCTACAAAAAAACCGATCATTACCGTTTTAAATAAAATTGATCAATGCCAGAATCAAGATATGATCATGCGTTTAAAGCTAAAATTTCCAAAAACTGTTTGTATTTCAGCTCTAACAAAAACAGGTTTTGATGATCTTGAACAAGCGATCATTACAGAACTTAAACTTTTTCGTAAATTGGTGAAGTTGTGCATTCCTCAAAGCGATTATGCAACAGTTAGCGAGGTGATGCGTCTTGGTAATGTTGTGCGCCAAACCTACGAAGACAACGATGTATTGCTTGAGGTCGATTTACCGGACTCCATGGTCGGCAAGCTCGCCAAATACATCCAAGAATAGAAATAGTCTTTAAATTTTTTACCACAGAGATCACAGAGAAGACAGGAGAGAGTTTATAAGGTAAACCATTCCTGTCTCATTTGAATTCTATCGATAAGATTTTTTACAGGATATGCAGGATCGCTACGCGACAAAGTCGCTTCGCGGCAGGATCAGGCAGGATAATATCAAT
>JBBSJT010000131.1:0-5278 GCA_038257035.1 Chlamydiia bacterium | reverse complement strand
TACAGCCAAAATTATGCAGCTTTTTGGAGTGCGGTGACTTGTCGCCGCTCGATCTCAGCCCGACTTGTCGGGCGCTGTAATTCTGAATTAAAATTCAGAATTACAAAAAAATCGACGAGTCGATTTGAGCAAAGAGCGTCGACAAGTCACCGCACTCCAGATTAGCGAAATTTCTTAAGTTAACGACATTGGGCTAAAGCTTGACCTACAAACGGGTTAAAACCCGTTAAAACAAACTAGTGATTATTCTCTAGTTATTTTCTTGGAATTTCGTTTTGCTCTAGTTTTAGAAAAAACGTCAACAAAAGTTTTTGCTTCTTGAGGAATTGTTTCAACAGGTTTATCTAAAACAATCTCATCCTTTTCTGTAGGTAATGGTTTTTCCTTTTCCAATGCCTTTAAAGGAGCACTTAAAAAAGGGGAGTCGGCTGTAAATTTGCTTGAAGCAATTTCATCCCTTAGTTCAGCAAGTTTGTGATAAACTCCTGCACTAATAGGAGTCATATAATAAAATTCTTCTAACTCTGATCTACCATTCAAAAGGAAGTTTTCTAATGTTGGTATCAATTTTATTGTACCGGATTTTGAAAGGATCATCGTTCCAGTTTTAGTTGAAGACCCAAATAAAAATAAATTAGCGGCAAGCTCATTTATTCTATGGTTTTGATTTTCAGGAGCTAGCCTTGTAGCCTCTTGAAAAAACAATTGTGAAGCATGTTTAATTTCTGCAAATTTCCTTACAGATGATTTATTTTTATATACATTTTGAAGTTTATCGTTAGAAATCACCATAGATTCCATTAAAGAAACAAAACCTTGCAAACTTCTTATTGAAGCCATCACTGATGGTAAAACATCAGAATTTTCAGCATCTTTTGCAACCGAGAAAAGATAGTTTTTTATATTTTCAACCGAGGTATTTCTTTGTAAAAGCAACCCTTTAGCATATTGATATTTCAATGTAATAACGATTTCACTTGTTGGCAAATTCGATCTCATTTTTAAACCACATTCCAACACACCTAATGCTTTCTTGGGATCAGTTTTAAGAAGATGGTTTGCAAATAATGAAATTTTCTTTAGTAATTCTTGGATTTGTTCATCAGAATAAAATTTTATGATTTGTTCGTGAGAGAATGGCTCTTTAACATCAATTAGCGTTTTCTGCTTTGTAATTGTTGGAAAAATAACGTTCATATTATTGAGACATTCAGTCACGTTAGGTATGTTTTTGCTGTTTAAATTAACGATAAGTGCATTGTAAAAATATTCTGGCGCTAGTTCAAGTTCAGATTGAGTTAGCATTTTAGTTCCACGCAAGTTCCAAAGAACTTTTGAAGATGTAGGAGCATCCAAACGATAAAAGCGTTTTTGCACACCCATTATCAACGAATAAGTGAAAACAGATTTGTTTAAATTTGTAGATATATTCATAAACTTTCTCCATGAACTTGATTGGTAACATTTAATAAATGCCTTTTCATATCAGAAGTTTTGGCATTTGAAACCTTGGATCATAGCAATCAAGCTATTATGGAGCAAAGTAATTTTTTGACTGAAAATTATGACCTTAGCACCATTTTGTACATAACATATATTATCAGACGTTAAGTATTGAAGAATTTTTTAAGTTATTTTAGACTTACCGCATTAATGATCTGTAAGCGTTCTGACGGATCAAGGAGGCCTTTTTTAAATAACTCCTTATCCATGAATTCAACTTCAAATAAAAGCTGGCCTGCTTCATCATCCCAAAATCTTTCAGGAGAACCTGATGTAATCATTTCATATAGTGCAACACCCGTAGCATAACGATCATTTAACTTCATTAGAGGTATCATTTCTTTTTTCATATTTTTAATAATTTCAGTTTTATCAGTATCAGTTTTAGCATTGTTAAATTCATTTTCAAACTTATTTTTTAAATCATAGATTCTTTCTGAAAGCTCCTCAGACAAATAATCACTTGTAAAAACTCCAAAAATTTCTTCAGGGAATTTTTCACCATTAAATTTTTCATCAAAAATAGTTGATCCGCCATAGTCGATAAAAACTGCTTTTAACTCCCCACTTTCATTTTGGCTAAACATCAAATTTTCAGGTTTTATATCGCCATGGTAAACTCCCATTTCATGAATATTATCTATGCCTTGCCAAATTTGTGATAACAATGGAGACATTTGGCTTGGTTCAATTAGCTTACGACCAGCTGCAAAAGATTCCCCATCAAAATGAAACCCCTCAAGTATAAGACGTGCTGAACTTCCATATGTGATAAAGTGGGAAGGCGAAGGAATACCTACTTTTGGGCCATTTAAATTTAAATGAGCAGTAATTTTTGCATCATTTTTCATGTCAGCGATTTCTACTTCATCGTCAGAAAGTGGTTGTTTTACTACCTGTTTAATGTTTGCAGAAGCTATATCAGACTCTTTAGCATTTTGGGAAATTCCCACAAGACTAGAATTCAGAGTATTGACCTTTCCATAATTCCCCTCACCAAGAAATTTACCAAGCTGTGAAATTTTTATCCCAACGGTTTTTTGGTGACTATTTTGAATCTTTGATACGGTATATTCTTCTTCATTGAGTTTAAAAACATGTGTTGGGTTAGTTTTCTTGCTAAGCTTTAGAATTTCACTCTCAATCTTAACTTTTAATTTCGATTGCTCTTTTAGGTCAGAAGTTTTCAACTTTAAAACTTCCTCATTATAAATCTTGTCGACAGCCTCTTTTTTTCGCTCACTCAAGTTTTTTACCGGCCTTCCAATAAGAGGCTGAATATTTTGATTATTGAAAGTATTTGCCAAAATAGTAAGCGATGTATTGGTTATATTACTGGTAGATTGTTGACTCCTAGAAAATCCTTCTTTTGTACTCTCTATTGTGGGTGATTGAACTAAGGGTAATTGATTAGCTGGAAAACGAATGTTATCTGATTCCATATCACCCTCTACTTAATTTAATGATTTGTGTCACATATTAGTATTATACTTTAAAAAATATATTTAAAACAAATGCATTATAGTTTTTGCAAAGTATACTAAACTTGATTCTCTTTCCTAAATTTAAGTTACGAAACAATAAATGACAATAAAAAGAAAGGAATTCGCTCTTGCAAATGATTAAAAATCCATGTTAGAATTGTCATTAATTTTTAAGGAGTTAAAGATGTTTCAGCCAACTAATTATTATGAACAGTCATTGCAGTTACCAAATGAGTATAAAATTTCGAGTAGCAACACAACACATACATTCAAATTTGTTGATTCGATTACTTTTAATCGCGAAATCTGCAAAATTGCAACGGCTACCGGATTGGTATGCTGCGCTGCAAACTGCGTTTTCGGATTGGAGACTACCCTTCCCATAGTTTGCACAACTGTAGCCGGTGTAACCTGGACTCTTTTTGCTGGATGGGGTCATTTACTTGAAATTGAAGCTCAAGGTATGCTTCTTGCAATGAAGGGACAAAAAACTGATGAAACGGTTTTTATCAGCTCAAATAAAACTTTCAATGCTAAATGTCACAAATGATTAAACTTTGGTTAATTGAAAGCATAAAAAAACCCGCATGAAATTTCATAGCGGATTTTTGCTTATAAACCAAAAACTATTTAATTTGTTGAGTTGCTTTCTTATTTATATGGTTTCTTAAAAGTCGTTGTTGAATAGCGTTACGTGCTTCTTCTTGGACAAGGTTCATTTTTAATTCAGGGCTAAGTAAAGCTAACTTCTTTGAATCTTCTTGAAACGAAAAGAATTTTTTTGGTTCATTTAAAAATTTAGCATAAAGTTGAGTGTCTCCTGCTAGTTTGCTCCAAGTTTTACTAACACAGCAAGCAGTTTTCAGTTCTTTCAAGTTTAAATGATTAAAAACAGCAAAAACAGCATCAGAAACCATTTCCTGCGCAGGATCTTTCTTCTCTTGCGGATACATATAATTATTGTAGCAACTAGCTACTGCATTTTTTGTTTCACATGCCGCATTATAGGCTGATGATAAGTAATTCATGATATTCCTCCGTTCTTTTTAAGCTTTAATTATAGAACAAGAAGAATAAGGCGGGATAAAAGTTACATTAAGATTAGATAAACTTCTGTTTATCAGAAATAATGGGACTTCAAGGCATCGAGAATTTGCTCGCGTGATTTTCCTTTAAGCTGCACATGATAAGGGCTCGCATTTTCATAATGCAACATTCTTGTGCGGTACATTTCCTCAAAAGAATTTTCAGGATCGTTAGGGTTTAAGAAGGATGGTACTCCCCGCTTAAAAATTCGCTGTTTGATCTTTTCCTTAACAGCATCCAAGTAAATGAGCTTGCCTATTTTTTTAAGCTTGGAGTGGTTTTCAGAATTTAATAAAGTTCCACCACCGAGAGAAATAATGGAATCTTTCACATCATGTATTTGATCCACCACACGACTTTCAAGTTGCCGAAAAAATTCCAATCCAAATTTGGAGCTAATTTCACGACAGGTGTATTTTTCAGGATAATCTTGATTAAAAAGACTTTCTACTAGGTTGTCAATATCTAGGAAATTCAGTTCAAGCTCTTTTGCAAGAAGCCTGCCAAAAAAGGATTTTCCGCAAGCTTTATAGCCGTAAAGAATAAGATTTTGAGATTTTTGCTTTTTCATACCGGCATTCTACAAAATATAAAGACAATTAAGCAACTATTTAGACGTTTTTAATGATAATCCAATTTTATTTCTGAAATCCTTTGATAATCTGAAAAAACGTATCGCTGGGTATGGACCCTCATACTCATATGTAATGAAATTATTGTTTAATAGAAATTCAACGTCTTTTTCTGTCACAGGAAATAGCAGCTGTGCATTTAAATCTTCCAAAGCAATGGACTTTCTACTTGCAATGACAGCTAAAATTTTTACAGAGCACCAATTACAGGTTTGTTTTACAATAATATTATCCCACAGTAAACTGACAAAGTATCCAAATTCCACAAAAGTTAGATGTGATAATTTTAAATCTCTTACAACATCTTTTGTCAAATCTTCATCATTATTTTCATTTATAAGAATTTTATTGTATATCCTTTCAACTTCATCACGCAAAGTAGGGTTTTTATTCCAGTATTTATAGGAAGCTTTAAGAAGAGCACCTAAAAGACAACCTGGATAAAAATCACGATCAGCTAGGGGATCGATACGCAAAAGATCTAATGCTATAGGGATTAAATATTCTATCCCAATACCTTGGGATATCATCCTCAACAAGTCGTGTTCTTCAAACTCTTTTAAAGGAATACGT
>JBBSJT010000130.1:0-5405 GCA_038257035.1 Chlamydiia bacterium | reverse complement strand
TGTAAAGCCGCTTGACATAGAAACTCAAACTGAAGAAATTTCGCAAGAATCAATTTTAAGAAACCTCTTGGAAGAAACTCTTAATGTAAGCTGCCTTAAAGGGTATCAAACAATTATCCGCCCTCTAGAGATTAAATTAAAAAAGAAAAGTGACATAGAAGCAACTTTAGCTTTTCAAGTAGAACCCCTTTTACCTTTTCCATCGGATTTAGCTGTTGTAGACAGAATTGAACTTGAAGAAACTAGCGATGGAACTCTTCTCACAATCTTGGCTGCAAAAAAAGAACATGTAAAATCCCATATTGAAGAGTGGAAAAACATCGCAATTGAGCCAGAGGTGATTTCATCAGAACCCTCCGCCCTTGTTTCGTTTTCAAATCATTTTGTTGCCGAGAAAACACCTTACTTTATTATTTATTTTGGTTTGAATCACGTTACCTGCCTTCTTGTTAAAAATGGCAAACTTATAGCCTCGCAATCAGATCTTTTTGAAAAGGATTTAAAAAATAATGTAAACTTAAACAAAATCTCCCTTATTTTATATGCTTTATCCAAACAGATGAAGGGTGCACAAGTTAATGATATTTTATTTTTGGGCAATGCAACAGCCAACGAAAAACTCATCAGTTCACTGCTTCAAAAACTTGCAAAAAATAAAATTAAGTTGGATGTGGATCCTAACTTTAACTTATCCAATTCCGATTTGCAAAAATTTGCAATACCTATAGGGCTCAGCTTAAACACCCTTACAAAGCAAAAGGATTTGATCAATTTTAGACAAATGGAATTTGCTTACCCAAATCCTTGGAAGCATTTAAAAACCTCACTCATCAGTTACACATTTCTTTCCTTGATTTTAGCCCTGACTTTTAATTTTTTCAGCAATGCTTACCTTAATTATCGCGAAGATGAAATAAAAACAGAATATGTAAATCTTCTTGCCGGCCTGAACCGTCCCTACCGCATTTTTGAAAACGAATATTTAACTAAATTTCCATCTGAATCTAAAAATGAAGAAGGGGAGATAACCCCTGTAAAAGCTTTATCTCAGGAAAATCTTAAAGATAGGCTTAATTTTCTTTATAAGGAAATCCAAGCATCTCCTGATCTTTTCCCTCTATTTCCAAACATTCCTCGTGTTAGCGATGTGTTGGCATGGCTTAGTAACCATCCAAACATTGTGAAAATTGACCCTGTTACTAATGAACCTACCTCCTTAATTCAACTTGAAAGTTTTAGTTATTCCTATTTAAAAAGACCGGAACAAACAAAAAAACAAGAGAAATATCAGGTCAAAGTTGAATTTGAATTTAGTACGGCAACTCCAAAACTTGCCCGAGAATTTCATGATGCCTTGATTGCTCCAAATGAAATTGCCGATCCAAAAGGGGAAATAAAATGGAGTTCTAATCGCGGTAAATATAAAACTTCTTTTTTCTTAAAAGATAAAACAATTTACCCTTCAGCGAGGCTTTAATGAATTTTTTTGAAAATATAAAAAAACAACGCCTTTTAGCCATTATTCTTTTTTGCAGCCTAATTCCATTTTTTCTGGTTGTAATGAATTTCAAATCCAAACTGAATGAACTTGAGGAATTGGAAAATAATTTAAAAGAAACAGAACAGCTGGCTTTGGTTCGTGAAAAAAAACAAGCTGTGAATATGGCTCTTAGGAATGGTAAAAAAGATGCAGATCACTTCTACATAGACAAACACCTTGAAACATTAACTTTTTTAGAGCCTGAAATTGATCACCTGCATAAAATTGTCAATAATCCAAATTTTGCAGAAGATGAAGCTGTTAAAAAACGTTTAGAGCATTTGACCGGCACCGGCAACAATATGATATTTACTGAAGGTGTTGTTCAGGCGCATCCATTTTTTCAAGAAACTACAGAAACACTTGTTCACCCTGTTGAAGTCAATATTCAAAATATTCAACAAGTTTTATCTCATATAGAGGGGGTTGAAATTGGACCATTTACTCCACCACCCCATAATCCTCAACTTATCGTTCTTGATTTTAAATTAGATAAAAAAAACCTAAATGATAAAAATGATGTTTTTATCTTAAATATGAAACTATTAAAAAGAGAATTTTTGTGAACCCTATTAAATCAAAATTTAAATTATTTTATAATTCAATTCTTTGTGTCATCCTTTTTTGTCTCACCCTTTTAGCCGGTTGCGCAGCCAATAAAGCTTATGAATCAGTGCCTGAACTCGTCAGTATTAATTTGGTCGATAGAAGTGGAATGTCAGAAACAATTAGTCAAAAAGATCGTCTTAAACAATACTCAACCGTTGATTTCCTAGAATCTCAATCTTACCAAAAAATCTTACGTGTCTACGCAAGAGATTCACTTGGCTCTATTAAAGCAATCATTACAAGTTATCATCCGAATGGCCAAATCAAACAATATTTGGAAGTTTCTGATAACCGCGCTTTTGGCTCTTACCGCGAATGGTTTTTAGATGGAACTTTAAAGCTTGAAACGCATGTTATTGGAGGTGTTGCAGACTTAACTACCGCCGCCGAAAAGAGTTGGTTGTTTGACGGTTGCAGTCAGATCTTTAATGAATCAGGTAATCTTATTGCCTCAATCGAATATTCCAAAGGTGAGCTTGTAGGCACCTCTCGTTATTACCATAGTAATGGGAATCTTTGGAGAACTGTTCCTTTTTGCAAAAATTTAGTTGAAGGCGTTGTTGAAGTTTATCTTGAAGATGGGAGCCTTTTTCAAACATCTGAATTTTCACAAGATGTCAAAAACGGAAAAACATTGCGCTACTGGCCAAATAAACGCCTATCTTCTGATGAAACTTATATGGAAGGTCGCCTTATTACTGCTTATTATTATGATTTAAACGGTCAAATTGTGGCAGAAATTCAAGATGGACAAGGGTATAGAGCAGCTTTTGCAAAAGAAACCATTAGTGAATTGCAAGAATTTAACGACGGCAGTTTACAAGGTAAAATTCAAGTTTTTGATTTACAATCCAACCTCATTAAAATCTACCATGTAAGAAACGAAGTGAAGCATGGTGAGGAAATCGAATTTTATCCTTCTTCTGATCAACCTAAAATTTCCATTTCCTGGATGGATGGGAAAATTCATGGTCAAGTCAAAACCTGGTATCAAAATGGTGTCCTGGAAACCACAAGAGAGATGACAAACAATGCCAAAAATGGTCTTTTTACAGCTTGGTATTTGGATGGAAGCGTGATGTTTATAGAATCTTATGACCATGACAAACTTGCCAAGGGAAAATATTTTAAAAAACAAGAAAAAACACCTGTCAGTGAAGTCACAGATGGAAATGGAACAGCCACATTACACGATGCAAATGGCAATTTTGTGAAAAAAATCAAATACCGAAACAGCAAACCGGATAGTTGATTAGACCACCCTGACTTAAAAAACAACTCTTTCTTTTCACTTTTATCTCAATTCAAAATGCGTTATGCTAACGACATTTTCTGAACATAAAAGGAGAGTTAATTTATGTCCCAACCAAATAAAATATCCGATGCAGATCGTAAAAAAACACTCGATTTGGCTGTTAGCCAAATTAAAAAACAATTTGGCGATGGCGCTATTATGCGCCTTGGCAAACATTCCGCAGATCTAGAAGTCAGCGTCATCAAAACAGGTTCTCTTTCACTCGATGTAGCACTTGGCATTGGCGGCGTTCCAAGAGGACGTGTTGTCGAAATTTTCGGACCGGAATCATCAGGTAAGTCAACATTGGCCATGCACATTGTAGCAAATGCTCAAAAAAATGGCGGACTTGCAGCTTATATCGATGCCGAGCATGCGCTAGATCCTGGCTATGCTGCCAAAATCGGGGTAAACCTTGATGATCTTCTTATTTCACAGCCGGATAGCGGTGAAGAGGCTATAAACATTGCTGAAATGCTTGCAAGATCAAACGTTGTAGATGTTATTGTCGTTGACTCCGTTGCTGCCCTTGTTCCAAAATCAGAACTTGAAGGCGACATTGGCGATTCATTTATCGGTTTACAAGCAAGACTTATGTCGCAAGCACTTCGTAAACTGACATCAGCTTTAGCAAAAAGCAACACATGCTGCATTTTCATTAACCAAATCCGAGAAAAAATCGGCGTAGTTTATGGAAATCCTGAAACAACAAGCGGTGGTCGTGCCTTGAAATTCTACTCCTCTGTTCGTATGGATATTCGTCGTACAGCCGGAATTAAAGGAAACGATAACACGGAAATTGGAAATCGCGTAAAAGTAAAAGTTGTAAAAAACAAAATGGCGCCTCCTTTTGTAACTGCTGAATTTGACATTCTCTTTAATGAGGGAATTTCTCGTACAGGAACTGTTATCGATATGGCTACAGAATATAACGTCGTCGACAAAAAAGGCGCTTGGTTCAGCTACAAAGGTCAGCGTTTAGGACAAGGCCGTGAAGCTGTTCGTGAGGAGCTGAAAAAGAATCCAAAACTTCTTGAAGAGTTGGAATCCCTTGTTATGCTAGCACATAAAGAAGCTTTAAAAAAGGGCTCAAAACCTGTAGCACCAGCTGTTGATTTATCTTTGGAAGAAGAACTTGCCGGCGTTTAAACACCCCTCTAAAAACCTCTTAAGATTCACTCTTAAGGGGTTTTTTTATGCCCATGACCCTATCCTATTTTCCACCAAAGAGAATATAAAGTCTGTTTTGCTTTTTTTACCGCGAAGGGCGCGAAGGAGCGCAGCTTTGCTGCGGGAAGAAACGCGAAGAGGCGCGCTATCGCGCGAATAAGCTATATTGAGATATTAGTTAGTGTGAGCTTAGACTCCAATTAACTTCTAAGAAATACAAGTGCCGTGCCCAAAGTTGTTTTTCCGCGCGATAGCGCGCTTCTTCGCGTCTCTTCCCGCAGCGAAGCATGCGCTTCTTCGCGCTCTTCGCGGTAAAAAAAGTAACACAAACGTTGGAAACATTACAAATGCTTTTGGGTTTGTGCTAGGAGGGCTTTTGCTACGTTTTTAAATTCTGTCGCATCAATTTTAAGCGTATCCATTGTTTCAAAAAAACTTTTAATCTCATCTTTAACCATATCAAAAGCTTTTTCTTTTCCAAAATTGACTGCCACATTCACCTTGTGGCCATTTTTTAAATCCTGTTCCATGTCTTCAATGTCATCCGCAATCTGAAAAGCCATCCCAAAATGTGCTGCGGCCTTTTTTACATTTTGCAATTCATCAATTTTACCGCCACCAAAAAGCCACCCTAAAACAAAAGATATTTCAAAAAGCGAGATTGTTTTTTTTAAAATAACTTCCTTTAAAGTATCCATCGATTGATCAGAAGCAAACATATCCAGATACTGCCCTCCGGTAGCGCCTAAAACACCTGTATTATAACTTGCATTTTGAATACTTAAAATCCCT
>JBBSJT010000129.1:0-5408 GCA_038257035.1 Chlamydiia bacterium | reverse complement strand
ATCTGTTCATTTATGTGACTTTCCGACCTACCAGCAGCAAGTTCGCGATGAACATTTAGAAAAAGCGATGGAGCTTGTGCAAATGACTGTAAGTTTGGGTCATGCTCTTCGTAAAGAGCATAAACAAAAAGTGAGACAACCTTTAAAGGCGGCTTTTATCGCCTCATCAGATAAAACCTTGCTCGACTTCCTAAACGAACAACAGCATTTGGTGGCTGATGAACTCAATGTTAAGAATGTGATTTTTGTTAACGATGAAACAGAATTTGTGACCGTCAAAGCAAAACCAAATTTTCGCATTCTTGGGAAAAAAGTCGGTAAATACATGAAGGCGGCACAAGTTGCAATTGATCAATTTACAAACGATCAATTAACAGCCTTAAATGAAGGGAAAACTGTTTGGATTGAATTGGAAGGTGAAAAATTTGAGTTAACAGGCGAAGATGTGCAGGTTGAGCGTATTGTAAAGGAAGGCTTGATTGCTTCTCATTTAAATAACATTACAATAGCCTTGGATACAGAACTCAACGATGACTTACTCCTTGAAGGAATTTCTCGTGAAATAGTCAATAAGATCAACACCATGCGACGAGAAGCAAATTTTGGTTTAACACAACGCATTCAAATTGTGATGGAAACATCTGATCGTGTAAAATATGCCCTACATTTACATGAGGCTTATATTCGTAACGAAGTGCTTGCAACAGATATTCTTTTTCAAAAAAATGAGGGTGAAATCGTTGATCTAAATGGCGAGCCTGCAAGGATCACTCTTCATAAAACCTCTATTTAATCTTAAGCATTACCCCAACATTCTCCGCAAATCCTGCGGAGAATGTATCCCCTAGTTTTTACCAATGAGGGCACAGGTAGTTAAGAGAGCAATTAAAAATGAATTTTTTCACTTTGAGTAGAACCGGATGACGTATAATTTTATATACATCTTTATTACTGAACATCTGCAACTAAGATTTTAAGTGAGTTTTTGAGCGAAGCTGATTTTTTTAATGTTTGGCTCGCTACCCTGGATACTTAATTCATCTTTTCTTATTAAAATGCGTTTTTTTATTTCTTCTGATTCTAATAATTGCAAAATGGACAAAAGCCTCTCTTGCCTAAAATTAACCGCTCGTTTTTTGATTAAAAAGGGAGCTGCATGAAGATATATGAAGAGTTCGTTCAAATGGACTGGGGATTTTTCTTTTTGGTAAAAAATAAGTAGTAGGTAATGTAAAAGGGCATTCCTAATGCCTGCTCGATCGATTGAATCTTTACAGACATTCATTAAATAATCAGCTTTAGACTTTATTAAAAAGTGAAGGGTTAATCGAGCATAATAAAATTCTATAAAATCCAAGCGCTCTTTCTTTGCTAAATTAATGGAGTTTAAATAAAGATCATGATGAACTTCATCCATAATTTCTTGGAAAATTGTAAAATCAGCCAATTGTTCTGAAAAGAAAAAACTTGGTGAATGCATTTCAGTAATAAATTGCTCTTTAAAATTTTCATAACTCATTTTTTCGGGAGTATTTTTTTGATGATAAAATTTGGAATCGTGAGCTAAAATAATTAAATAAAATGTGTTAGGAAATTGTTTATGATGCTCAATCAAGGCTGTATTTCTTGCTTTTTCAGATGCTAAAGATCTCTCTTCGTTATTTTGTAAACTTAAATAAAGCAGATGTTTACCATTTGATGTACAGCTTTCAGTAAAGCAAATGAATTCCGGATTAATAGAAGCCTTTCCCTCTAAGGTACAAGATTGGTAATCGGTTCTTTGAATTGTTGGTGTACCGCTTCTTAGCACCCGGATCATTTTATTATTTAGAGCAAAATCAAAAAGAACGTACGGGATGTTATTGCCGGCTTGTGGATCAAAATTAATATTACATGCGCCTTTAACAAAATTATTTAAGAGATGTGCATGGGGAGCTTTTTCATTTTGAGGCACCGCTGTAATATAAGAAAATTGAACGCTTAAAGGTATTTTATCAAGTGTTTCTAAACTCTCCTTTTGATTGACATCTTTTATCTCTACAACACTATCAGAATTTAATTCTTTTTGGTCTGTATCCAAATTTAAGGGGTTAGTTGCACTGATTCCTTTTTTCATCATGCCTTGAATTAAAGCTTCACAAAATATAAAAGGATGATGTTCTGTAAAACGATAGAGGCAAAGGGTTTCAAGAAATGGAGTGTATTCAATATCATTTGCATTAAAGGCTAGTGCTTCTCGTAAAATAGTCATAAATTGACGATAAATATTCCGAGAATTATCGAGTTCAATATTATCAAGATTTAATAGTAAATCAATAATTGAAAGGATCTTCTGTTGGATGGGAGTTTCTTCGTTTTCTGAAAAAGTTTTTCTTATCTCTTGCAAAGACCTCTGATTATTTTCAAAAGCTTTTACAATAGCTGCCAAACTTAAATGATATTTGACTTGCTTCCAAGATTTTTGATCATCGATAAATATATCTTTAAAAATTGACACACAATTAGACGGAATTGAAATCAGCACCCCGGTAAAAGTTATGATAGTTGATAAGCATCCAAAAGAAATATAATTGAATGCATCATAAAGACCTAACTGGTTTTCATTTTGTGCCAATTCGATATAGTTATATTCATCAACATTTAATCCGCTTACTGGTTCCATAATTCTCTTTATTAAAATACTCTTTATTTAAAAACCGATTGTTGTTTGTTTCTTCGATGGATCATGTACCATAAGCCCAAGATCATTGCAACAATACCCCAGACAATTAGTCTTGGGGTTACAAGTAGAGGATAGGGCTTTTGAGCAGGGACCCCCCATCTGTCGCTTGGTGGCCAAACAATTAAACTTGGAGCACCTTGCATGTTTGCTTCAGGCACAAATCCAAATACTCGGCTATCAGCACTCATGGCATGGTTATCGCCAAGGACCAAATAATTTTTTTCAGGGATAGTGATTCCAAATGTTTTGATGAATTTCTTGTCTAACTGACCATCTTTTAATGGTGCGCCATAATCTTTGAAGGCGATATAGGGAGCGTTATTGTTGGAACTTTTTTCTTTTTCATTTTCGCTTTTCACAAAGTCGACAAGAGCCTGATCATTTTTTTCCATGACTAGGCCACCCAAGAGATAGAGTGCTCCATCTCTAAAGTAGGTGTAACGATTTGGAAAAAGATTTTGGTTTTGAATTGAGGGCTCATAAAATTTATTGACTTCGATTCCCAAATTATAAAGGCGCTGAACATTTTCAGCCTTTAGACTGTATAATGGATGAGAGGCTTCAAGTTCATAGGCAATGCCTCCTACACCAATTTTATAAGCTTTTCCATGATAAAATTCATAGGTGCCATCTTCAATATCATTGAATTCAGGATTTGACTTGTTAAATCTGACGTTTTCAGCAGAATACCTTGCAGCTTTTCCGTTTGAAACGACAAATCTTGCTGTATACATGTTTTCCATAATTTTTTTTAAATGAGATTCATTAAAAGGAATATATGTTTTAAAAGTCGTTAAAAGTTGATCTGCACTCTTTATATTTTTTTCATTTTCTGAATCTACTACGGCAACTGTCGGATTATGGCTGATTTCAAGATAGAGGGGTGCTTTTTTAATGTTTTTTGAATTTAATGATTTTTGCCCTAAAAGTTGATCATAGTTAATAAGCCTTGTCATGCCAAAGTTTTTTATGCCGTAGATATCGCTATAAGTTTGAATTGTGTCATGAGCACTTTTGGATGCTAATGGTTGATCCTTTATCCAATCTTTTCCATTAAAGATTTCAGATTTTCTTGGTCCAAATTGATTCATGAGGACGCGACCCGTCATCTGATGCATTTGTGAGAAGAAGAACTGATTATTGCTATTGCTCGAAATATCTCCGTTAAATGAAAGAAAGGGAATATGTTCAAGATTTTCCATCCATGGGCTGTTAAGTAGCTCCTCAATGGGATTGCCATCAATATCGATCCCATAGATTTTTCCGCCGTAAAAATAGAGGCTGTCTCCCGGTTTTCCAATAAGTCTTTTGATATAGCGTTTCCAGCAAGGAAAAAGATAAAAACAAGTTGATTCGGTGTCTTCTAGAGCAATGCCATCTCCTGAAAAAATCACGATACTTGTTCTTTGCATTAAATTTGGATCAAAATAAAAATGGGAAGTTTTCAAAGGGATGTTAATGCCAAATGCTGTTTTTGTAACTGTGACATGATCTTGTTCTTTGAAAGTTGGTCGCATGGACCCTGTTGGAATTTCATAGGGCTCAAACCACATCTGACGTATGATGGTTGCAATAATGAGTGCAAAAAGAAGTGCAAAGAAAAGCTCGTAGCCATATTCAAAGATAGATTTTTTAATGTTTTTTTCACTGAATGCCTCAAGTTTTTTTGCAAGAGGAGAAGCTTCCATCCGATCATTGCTTAAAACTGCTGTATCCAAGGCTCTTAAATCTTGTTCAAGGTTTGTAGCAGCTAGTGGATCAAGGGTATTACCTTTTTTTTTGAACCAAGCATAAACGGTACGTAAAATTTGACGCGATTTTTTTAAAGTGTAAGTTTTTTCCATTAGACAAATTACCTTTTAGATTATTATAAATTTTTACCTGAATCCACAATGCGTATTTTCTGACTGCCAACAACTCCGCTAATTTCAAGCCAATAAGGCAGGTAGGCAGGGTAGAGATCACTGTTTTCGGGTGTGTAGACTTCAATTGTTTTGCCGGATAGTTCACTGTTATCATCGGGCCATCTTGTTCCCCATGCATAAAAAGGGGCATTTTTAATCCATTGACCATCAAACACAAGCTTTGGTTGCCAGTAGCCATTTCCATTGCCACCGATTTTTTTTCTTTCACTAAATGGTATCTGATTGAGGTGCAGATTTAATAAAGTTGAAAGAAAGACGTTGGATAAAGGCTTTTCCACATATTGTTCATTCATAAATGTGTAAGATTTAGTCATTTGACCGCTGTTTAGATCGATGGCATACATCGAGCGAGAAGTATTATTTTGAGCTCCTTCCGTAAACCATGTTCTAAATAAACAGCCCATGGCTTGAAATTTGAGAGAGGGGATAGATACTTCTTCTATAAAAATCAGAGGCTCTTCTATTTTTTTTATGTGATAAAGGGTAAATGTCTTACCTTGCATTGTCACCAGATAATCGCCCTGATTTGCTTTTTTTAAATTTTCTCTTAAATAAAAGCTAGTTTCACCGTAGAGAGATGTTTGAAAAAGGGATGCTAGCAATAAGAAGAGGAATAAGAAATTTTTGGATAGTGTCTTTAAAATCATGCGACCATCAACTTTTTTTAAGAAAAAGTTAATTCTATCAATGATTGCTCTTTTTTAAAATCTATTTTTTGTTTTATAGGGCTAGGGAAGACTTTTTACCACTAAGAGAGCTTT
>JBBSJT010000128.1:0-5432 GCA_038257035.1 Chlamydiia bacterium | reverse complement strand
CTTTTAAAAGTCAGGCCTTCAGCCTGGAAAGACAGTTTTTCAGGGCAAAGCCCTGGCTTATAATAGCCTAGGGCAACGCCCTAGGTATCAATGCGTTACGATCGCAGGCTGAAGGCCTGCTTTATAATATATCTTAGCTCAATGCGTATGCGCGTCAGCGATCATGCATATCCTGTAAAAAAATCGAAAAGGTTATAGGTTGTAGAGGGCTAAATTTTTTCTATTTTGAAGTAGAATGTGTATAGACTGTTGTTTGAATTAAAAGTGTTGTGACCACTCGGGTTCTTTGAAGCCTGTAAGCCCGAAATTTGCTCCAAGCAGAAAAGGGCGTTTGACAAGCATTCCATAATGACTTAATAAGGCTAAAACCTCATCAATGCTCATACTCTCAAGTTTACTTGCAAGGCCCATTTCTTTATAAAGTAACCCTGAAGTATTCATGATTTTTTTGATGTTACCTTTTTGAAATTTTAGCATCTTTTGAAGTTCATCAATTGTAGGGGCTTCAAACACTATATCTTTAACGTTAAAAGCGATATTCTTTTTTTCTAAAAAAGCTAATGCCGCCTTACAAGTCGAGCATTTTTTGTGCAGGTAAATTATCATGAGAGTAACTCTTTAAAATTTTTAAGAAGTCAAAAATATAACATAAATATTTAAGTATTTAAATCGTAAATAATTATTTCTTATGTTAGGTTTCGATTAAAAATGGAAAAACGTATTCTATGTCAGAAAAACATTTAGAGACAAATAGCAAATCTATAACTCTTGAATTGATTGATTTAAGTCATAGCTATGGTTCTTATATGGCTGTCGATAATGTTTCTCTTCAAATCAAAAAAGGAACCATATTTGGGTTGATCGGTCCAAATGGAGCCGGTAAAAGCACCACAATTAAGATGCTCACAACTTTATTACCGGTTACATCAGGGGATGCTAGAATTAATGGTCATAGTGTTGTAGATGCTTCATCAAAAGTTCGTCAATCAATTGGCTATGTTCCGCAAATGATTTCAGCAGATGGAGAACTTACAGCTTATGAAAATTTAATGCTATCAGCCAAATTATATGGACTTAAGATCGATTATCGTCAAAAGAAAATTCTCGAAGTTTTAGAGTTTATGAATTTGACCGACGTTAAAGATAATCTAGTTAAAACATTTTCTGGCGGCATGATTCGAAGATTAGAGATTGCACAAGCTTTGGTTCATGAACCAATCGTTTTATTTTTGGATGAGCCAACGGTTGGTTTGGATCCTGCTGCAAGGAAAAACCTTTGGAAGCATATTAAAGAACTTAATAAAAAAACAGACATGACGATTTTAATGACCACCCACGATATGGATGAGGCAGATACTCTTTGTGATATAGTCGCTTTAATGCATTTGGGAAAAATAGTTTTAATGGATACACCAAAAAAATTAAAAGCGACTTTAGGCCCAAAATCTACCCTTGATGATATCTTTATCCTTCATACGGGAAGTTCCCTAAAAGAAACAGGAGATTTCGACAATGCTAAACAAACCAGAAGAACAATCTCGAATTTGTAATCCTTATAGATTGGTATACGAGCAAATTTCAGCAATTGTTGGAATGGACTTTAAAAAGCTAAAACATGATCCCTATGAATTATTTACAAGAATGATTCAACCTGCGATCTGGCTGTTGATATTTGGACAAGCCATGTCAAAAACAAATGCAGTACCTGCAGGATATGCCTCCTATCTTGATTTTGTTGCCCCCGGCATTTTAGCGCAAAGCATTCTATTCATAGCCATTTTTTTTGGGATTGCTTTGATTTGGGAAAAAGATATGGGTGTTTTGCAAAAGATTTTAGTATCACCCGCACCAAGAAGTATTTTGGTAATCGGAAGAGCAATAGCAGCAGGAGTTCGGGGCATAAGTCAGGTTTTTATGATTTACTTTCTTTCCTTTTTTTTAGGTATTAATCTGCGATGGGATTTGTTAGGTATTCTTGGAGTACTTATTACCGTAATGCTGTGTGGGGGTATTTTCTCTACCTTTTCGCTAATCATTGCATCGCTTGTAAAAAAACGCGAACGATTTATGGGGATCGGACAAGTTTTGACAATGCCTCTATTTTTTGCAAGCAATGCTCTTTATCCTGTTGCCAATATGCCAAGATGGTTGCAAATTCTTTCCTTCATGAACCCTTTAACCTACCAGGTGAATGCCTTGAGAAACTTTATGATCACAGGGGATGCACCTTTTTATAGCTTGATTATTGATTTTTCTGTTGGTTTTGCTGTTTTATCCATCCTCGTTGCCATTGCAACAAGAGTCTACCCCAAAATTCTCTACTAGAAAAGCTTGGAAATTAGGATATATTTTCTTATAAGAATATTTTTTTCTTGAATAAAAAGCTCAAAACCATGATACATGCATATTGCCTTGAGACTCACTGGAGGGTAGTTTTTAAAAAAACTATTTTCTTAAGTAATGTTTTTTTAAAAAAACTTCAATGTATCCAAATATTAGGAGAAAAATGTTAAGTAAATCGAAATTTTTTGCATGGGGGCTTTTTTGTAGCGCCCTTTTTTGTACAGGATCAGGCTTACATGCTGCTTGGCAGCCTGCTGAAACAGTCTCTCAACCGGAATTGTATCCTGTATATGAAGGCAATTCGCTTGCTGTGAATTTTCAGGGCAATGCGATTGCTGTTTGGATCAATCAAGGTGACCCTGTTTGGGGTCCATTTTCAACGGCTGTTGTTAGTTCGTTCTATACCCGGGGAATTGGGTGGGCTCCATTTGAATATGTCAGCTCGTTAGCTCCAGGGCCATTTGGCAAATTATACGGATTTGTAACTAATGCAGATGTTGATATGAATTCTTCAAATTATGCCGTGGCAGTTTGGGAGGGTTCTTACAATGATGGTGTATTTCCTCTACCTGTTTTTGCATCAATAAGACCACCGGGTGGGCCATGGGGTTCTGTAGTACCTGTTTCATTACTTTCAGATGAATTTGGTAATAATATTAACCCTGCCGTTCATGTCAATGAAGCAGGAACAGCCTTAATGACTTGGAGAGTATCTAATAATCCTGGTCGTTTAAATGCAACTTTGGTAAGCTTCCTGCCTTTAAATGGTTCCTGGTCATCACCTTTTGCTGTTTCATCCCCAACTGAAACAAATAGGGATTTAGATAATTCTCCCGGCTCTGCTCTTAATTCACGAGGTGATGCAGTTGTAGCATGGTTTGGAGGTAATGATAATTTTGATGAAATAAATGTTGCTACTTATGATGCTTCAACAGCTAGCTGGAGACCGCCGGTAACTTTGGATAGCTCACCTAATGCTCAAAGTTTTCCTTTTTATAACCCTGTATCTGCCATTGACGAAAATGGGAATGCAGTTGTAATTTGGAGTAATGCAAATGAAGTTAAAACTTCCTATTATCCTTTCGGAGACGTTTGGGAACCAAGCGTTACACTTGCGACGAACGGTAGATCTCCACCTTATGTTGTAATGGATCCTGCGGGTAATTCAACAGCTCTCTGGGATGATTTTTCAGGTAACATTCTAAGTGCATCCAGACCCTTTGGAGGAGCTTGGAGTACACCCGTCATCATTAGTCAAGGTGGAAACGATCAAATGGAAATTTTTTTATTACAAAGGGATCCTATGGATGTTGACCAATCAGGAAATGTCATTGCAATGTGGGGGGAGAATGACTCTCAGCAAAAATTCAGTGCATTTAAGCCTTTTGGTCAACCATGGCAGGCTCCTGAACTTATAACTGCACGCCAGAGTAGTTTTTATAACATTGGATTGGCAGAATGCGGTTTTGCTGTCGCTTCATGGATAGGAAGCGAAGATGGAATACCTGTCATTGAAGCTGCTGTCAATGATAGTGTTTTTCCGCTTATTGTTAGTGGGAGTGCAACTTTTACACATTGTAAACAGCAATTTGCAACTCAAAAAAGGTATATAAGTTTTCTTTCATGGGTTCCTGTTTCTGCAGACTGCATATCGGCCTACAATATTTTTTGTAATGGCAAACTTGTAGCCACTACAACGGATACAAATATTACTATCCCGGGATGCGGTAGAACTCCTTGTAACTTTACCATTACCACTGTTAATGTAAGTGGAACTGAAAGCGATCCAATTCCATTTGTTTTAGTAAACTAATCAACTGGTTTCATTTACCCCCCGTAAAGGTTTACACCTTGCGGGGGATAAATATTGGGTGGTGAAACTACCGGTTTGAATAACATACTAGTTCTACTTCAATCTGAAAATTTTTTTTAGATTTATAATCTATTAAAACTTTTATGATTTTTTCAGGATATTCAGGATCGCTCCGCTTCGCTTCGCGGCAAGATCGGGCAGGATAATATCAACCTTAAGGATCTACTAAGGATTGATATTATCCTGCCTGATCCTGCCGCGAAGCGAAGCGGAGCGATCCTGAATATCTCTGTAAAAAATCGTATAGGCAATAGTAATAGATTTTATAATTTGTTTTTCAGATTCAAGTAGAAGTGTATATACTGGTGCTACTTGAATCTAAAAAATTTTAATTTTTTGTAGCGTAGGTTTTAACCTGCGCATGTTTTTGCAGGTTTCAACCTGCATGTTAAACAAGTTAGAACCAACGGGTTAAAACCCGTTGAACATGCGCAGGTTAAAACCTACGCTACAGAGCAATTTTTAAATTTTCACTTTGAAGTAGAACCAGTATATAATCATGCACCACAGCGTGGTGTTACAATTTATTACTAGCGATTTTCTACCGGTTTATCCATGGAGTCAAAGAGCTCGCGAAGTCTGATGCATTCGGTAAAGTCCTTACAGCCCGATTTTACATCTGCCACACCATGTAAAAGAAGCTGATCAACAAGTTCATGGCCTGCTTCATTCACTAATTTTTGCAATGTTTTTAGCTTTGTATCTTTGCTATGAGCTAGCATGTGGCGACCCACAAGAAATAAAACTTCTCTTTTCAAATTTTCGCTAGCGCCTAATGCGTCAAGCATCCCGGAGGCTATTCTTTTAGAGGCATTTTCATGCCCGTGGGCGGTTATCATACCGTTTTTATGAATGACAGTTTTTGTAGCTTTGCCTATGTCATGAAATAGTGCAGATAAAGCCATGGCAAATGTAGCATTTGCCGGTAAATTTTCAATGACAAGCAAAGTATGCGTCCAGACATCGCCTTCCGGATGCCAGCGAGGATTTTGTAGAATCTTATTCAAATTTTTAAGTTGAGGGAAATTTTTGAACAGTTCACCAGAATTTGCAGACTCTCTAATAAATGTAGAAAAATTTCCACTTTCGTGCGCTTCTTGCAATTGATTAAAAAAATTACTTTTCATCTCTAATTCTTTTTGATAAAACAGGTTTTTAAGACAACGGAGTTTCTGCCCTTTCCGCCTTCAATTTCTTCCGGGTTGCCGGTCAATCG
>JBBSJT010000127.1:0-5452 GCA_038257035.1 Chlamydiia bacterium | reverse complement strand
CTGATTCAATCCTTGGAATAGGATAAAAGCAATTTTTACTTACTTTAAACGAGTAGCGGGGAGTCGTGTAAAAGTTTAAAAAAACTGTAAACGAGCTATAATCAGGAGTGTTTGGTTTTCCGACAAAACGTCTTGCTACTTCATCTTGAACCATTAAAGTTAAAGATGAAAAAAGATGCGTTTGCGGAATGAGTTGAGCAATGATTGGTGTGGTGATGTTGTAGGGTAGGTTTGCAATCACTTTAAGTTTTTTATTTGGGTGATTGTCCTTGATGTATTGTTCGATTGGGAAGGTTAGAATGTCTTCAATAAATACGTCGAGTTTACGCCCTTCTGTTCTTAATCTTTCCAAAGATTGCCCTAAGACGCGATCTTTTTCAACTGCAATGACATGTGCACCCGTCTCTAAAAGCGCCTCTGTGAGTGATCCCGGTCCCGGACCAATTTCAAGGACAACATCATCAGAAGTAACATTAGCGCTGGAAACAATTTTTCTGATGATGTTGCCATCGATCAAAAAATTTTGTGAAAGTGCTTTTTTTGGATTAATTCCAAGGTCTTTTAAAAAGTCTAGCAGCTCGGTTGGTTTATAGATGGGCATTAAGTTATTTCATTGTGAAAGGTTGGTAATTATCGTCTTTAAATTCTGTTAAATAACTTTCCTGAACATCAAAATATTGGTGTAATTTTTTGAGGTATGCGGTCATTTCTTTTTCAGCTGCAATATTTTGAAGTTTTTCTTTGATTTTACTTTCAACTTCGTGGAAGGCTACAGTCCCACCAAGATTTTTATCTATTAATTTAAAAATTCGGTAAACAGTTGAATTATTAGCACGGCTCTTTTGTGCAATGGCATCGCTAAATTTTCCGGCTTCAAGTTTCAAAACAACTTCTTTAAAAGCATCGGACATTTCTTTTGTCGAATGTTTAAATTCTTCAGAAACGGATACTATTGTATCGGTGCCATAAGGGGAGCTTGCTTTTATTTGTTCGCCAAATTCAGCTAATTCAATCTTTTTATTCTCAAGCTCATTTTTGATTTTATCAGCAATTTCTTTTCCCTTTTCAGCATTGGCATCGCGCACGGTAATCACTTGATAAACGAAGCTTTCAGGGGTAATATTGTTTTTTGCAAATTCAGTATACTCTGAACGAATGGCTTGTGGAGTTACCTCACGCATACTTTTCATGTGAACTTTAAAATAGGCCATGCGGCGTAAGCTTATATCGCTTTTAACAATTTCCCAAGCCTCATCGTGCGTCATTCCGATTTTGTCAAGATTCTCAATGATATTTGGTCCAAAAAGAATTTCCATTTCTTGTCTAATGTCACCGTTAGTAACAGGGATACTGCTCTCTGCAGCATCTGCAAGAATAAGTTCTTTATCAACAATGTCTCTAACAACATTTTTCCAGTTTGCCTGATAATATTGGAATCTTGCAGGAACAGAAGATGTGTATTCTGGAAATTGACGGAAAAAAAGAACGTCCATTTTTTTCATCACATCAATGACGGAAATTGCTTTACCATTCACTTTTGCCAAAACTCGGTTGTTGACTATGATGTGAACGTTATCTTCGTGACCAAAAAGAAAACTGTCTTGTTTAGCTTCAATTGCTGTTGACGCTAGAAACGTTAGGAAAAGAGGAAATAGTATTTTTTTCATAGTCTTGATACTTTGGTTAAAGTTTAGAGTGTATCAATTATGGGGTCTTTTTCGCTATATTAAATGAGTGATTTTTCAATTTTCTGAAAAATCACTTTAAGCCATGTATCTTTTAAGCGTATTCGAAGGTTACCGCAAAAAATCCATCCATACCACCATCTGTCGGGTAAGTCTGAAAGGGCTCTCCAACAACTTTTAAATTGTATGTACTTAAAAAATGGTTCATCTGGTCTTGATTTTCATGCACCAAAATACTGCAAGTTGCATAAATGATTTTGCCTTTTGGATGCATAAAACTTAAGGCTTTTTCAAAAATCGTGCGTTGTTGACCAATAAGACGTGGTACTGTATCAGCGGAAAATGACCACTTCATATCAGGATTTCGACGCATAGTGCCTGTTCCTGAACATGGGGCATCAACCAAGACAACATCCATTTTTTTCTTTAATTTTTTTAATCTTTTTTCATCGTGTGCTTCAACAACCTGGGCATTTTGGATACCGGCACGACGTAGTCTGATTTTAGATTCAGCAAGGGCGCGAGACCTAATGTCATGCAGGAAAATTTGCCCTTTATTTTGCATAGAGGGGGCAAATGCTAGAGTTTTACCGCCGGAGCCGGCACAATAGTCCATGATTTGTTGTCCGGGCTCAGCTTTTACAAGTGCTGCAAGCAGTTGACTGCCTTCATCTTGTACTTCAAAGAGGCCCGCTTTAAATTCAGGCGTTCCAAAAAGATTAATTTTTTTAATGAACACAATGCCAAATTCTGAATCTTTGCAAACTCTTACTTGGTAAGGTTCAGTAAAGCGATTCATTAGCTCATCACGAGTGATTTTCATCGCATTAGCACGCACAGTTGTAGGCGCTACTTGATTGCTAATTTTGCATAATTCAATTGTTCTTTCGATTCCAACACTTGCAACCATCAAGTCAAAAAGAACCTTTGGAAAACTTAAACGGATGTGTAAAGGAATTTCTTCATCGTTCTGGCGATCTTTAAAGCAGACATTATTGTAAGTGTGGAAACGCTTTTCCCAAGATACCGGTTTTTCAGTCAAATGGTCGATCAAACCTTGCCAGCGAATCATGGAATAGATCACTTCGGCAATAGCGCCGCGATCTTTTGATCCAAGTGATTTATTTTCACGAAAATAGTGACTGATAAATAAATCGAGCGGGTAAGTTTGCTTTTCGTAGCCGTCTAAAATTTGTAATACGTGATAATCACGAAAGGGAAGTTCATGCATAATTATATTTTGGTAAAGAAAAAATAGTACCATACTCTCAAATTAATTTCCACCACGTTTTTACTTAGCACCTTTTTTTCTATCTATTTTAAGTCAAATGGTGTAAATCCATGTTATCATTATATTTTTTATTGGAGTTTTTTTATGAAATTTTGCTGTTCAACAGTTTTATTTTTGGGTCGATTGTTCTTAAGTGCAATATTTCTGATATCAGGAATTGGTAAGTTTTTAGACTATGAAGGGACTGTACAATACATGGCGTCAAAAGGCCTGCAATTTATTCCTGTGCTTCTTGTGAGTGCAGCATTGCTCGAAATAGTAGCCTCATTAGCACTCATTTTTGGAGTTAAGGTGAAATGGGCAGCTTTTGCTTTATTTCTCTTTTTGATCCCAACAACTTATCTTTTCCATGATTTTTGGAATTTAAGCGCAGAAGAATTTCAACTTCAGTTTGTGATGTTCATGAAAAATCTAAGCATTATGGGTGGGTTGCTATACGTCATGGCAGCCGGTGCCGGAAATTTTGCCTTCGATCGCTGCTGTTCAGTAAACCGCAGAGATGAATACCTGGAAGAATCCAGATAATCATGCAGCATAGCTCGTGTTTTATAAGTCAGGCTTTATCTGCATAATTGTTCCTCAGGGCAAAGCCCTGTTTTATAATAGCCTAGGGCAACGCCCTAGGTATCAATAAGTTATGATCGCAGGCTGAAGGCCTGCTTTATAATTGCTTCTTTTAATTTTTTTTACGTGATGGATCCGAGGTTATGTGCATTGTAAAAAAAGAGCCACGAAGTGGCGACAAAAATAAATTAAAAAGTTATTGATTACCCTTAAATCCACTCTTTCTTATACAGAACAGAATCAGAAAAATTTTTAAGACTTTTAGGTTTAAAATAAACCCAGGAATTTTGACTTATAAAAATAACTTGTTTAACCCGCGATACAATTGCCACTTCATCAACTTCGCTTATCTGAATTCTTTTGCAGTATGAATTTCTTGGCCCAAAAACATTAATTCCAATATCAGTAATTCCCTGATCAGTTTTGCAAAATTTTAACTGCCCGTAATCCGTAAATTTTAAACAAACCACTTTTGGTATCAAAACATTCCAAAAACTTAAACCTCTAAAAGATACTTTTCTCATCTTGTTTAGTGTAATAGTAAATTTAAGGCTTTTTACCCCTTCAGAAGCCTTAATAATTTTTATATTTCCTTTAAATAATATTTTGACAAAATCACAAAAAAAATCCGCATGGTTGGAATTTCTTTTTACCATTTTACTTCGAATTTCATTGTAAATACCGACCAAAGTCGTCTTGCTGCGCCAAATTTTTAATTTAATATTAGGGGCTTGCACTTTAAACTCAATTTCATAACATTTCCATACACTGTCATCAGAACTCATCACATGCCAGTGCCTTGACACCATTGAGACTCTGCCCAAAGTTTTAATATCCAAATTCCCACAAACGATCTTAAATAGGTCAGGTAGAAGATGATAATGTTCTACAGGCTCATCTCTTAAACTTGGATGCCTTTCCTTAAAGGTCAGTTGATTTGAAGTTGTGATCATAAAGCACCTTTAATTATTTTAAATAACAATAACCAAAGCAAAGTTAAATTCCAACAAGCAATAAATTTATGTCTTTAATCAAAGAGGTTGACGTTTATTTTAAACTATAGTATATTTATTTTTAAAAAATATTAAACGTTAGAGGGTATGAAATATGTATAATTACTTTTATAATAATATTGTAGATCTTAATAACGCTATAAACTCTTACTGGCCACAAGTTGAAGATAAGGCTACAGAAGGAAATGACACAATTCCGACAGGTAATGATTACCTTTCGCCTTTACCACCTGAAATTTTAACAGAAATTATGAAGAAATTACCGATTGAGAGCATCCTAGCCCTGTCGTTAACCAACCATAAAATCAAGCCGACAACGGAACCCTTCATTAATTTTAGAACCAACATTAAAATCCAAGAATTTTTAGAAAAATTTGGAAAAGATCTTAACGATAAGCGCCGAAAATTTGAGACTGAAAAGCTAGAAATTTTTAATAATGGTATGGGGATCGCTAAAACTTTAGAAAATGGTTCTAATAAAAGAGTACAAGCCTTAAGAGATTGTATTTGCTCGCTTTATAAAGGCACGATATCTTTAGCATCACTTATTTCACCTTTTTGTGAAAAAAAGATAAATAGGGATAAGCTTTTATTGGTGCAATTAATGAAAAATTTAACATTTAACAATGATTGTTGTGTTTTCACATATAATTACGATAAAATTAATAATATGGAGTTAAAAAATTATAATTTTTATAATGAAGTATTTGGTAATGATGATATAAATAATGAACTCTTATTTTTAAGTCTTTTAAAAACCAATCAAGTTCATCCAAAAGAACTGGATATTGAAATTTTCAATGTTGCTTCCGTCCCTGGAAAACTTATAGAAGCTCTTGGAGAAGCACTTCGCGAAAATCATTCCATTAATAAAGTTTGCGTAAGTTGGCAGGATTGCG
>JBBSJT010000126.1:0-5480 GCA_038257035.1 Chlamydiia bacterium | reverse complement strand
ATTTTCAGGATTAGCGATTTGTCTTTCTGCTGTTTTTCAAGGCATGGCTTGCGCAACAGGAATTCAAGCCTCAGCTAAAAAGCCTGCCGTTTTTGGTAAATGCTTTGCAGCCATCGGCTTGATTGAATCAGCAGCGTTATTCGCTTTCGTCTTCGCCCTCCTAATCCTCTAGTTAAAGAAGAGGAGCGTTATTTATTATAACGAGTAGGATTTTTTCAACGCAGAGACTTAAGAGGAAGCGCGCTTGAAAGCGCGAAAAGAAATGTAAGGTCTATTGAGATTTCATCTAATTTAATCCTTCTTTGCAACAGCAAAGAGGGTCTGTTCTAGAATTATTTTGTAAAAATAATTCTAAATCAAAGCAAGCACATTCTACCTGCTGGGTCTCTTTCCGCGCTTTAAGCGCGCTTCCTCTTAAGTCTCTTAAGTCTCTGCGCCTCTGCGTTGAAAAAATCCTATTCGCTGGGATATTTCAACGTTCCCCCTTCTTTTAAGTGTTCAGGTTTTGTATCTTCGTGTTTTCTATTCTAGCGATTTTCTCTAGTAGATTTTATATGACTTTAATCATGTTTTTGTTGTATAGTTAACTTTTCAAAAATCAAAAAAATGAGTTTGTTTTGAATCTTACAATATCCGCAGCTGTTTCAACTGAAAATAATTTTAGTTTTTTTGAACATTTTGAAGGTTCTACGGATGTACTTATCAACGAAATTTTTTCGAGAATTGATTTTAGAACTTTTGAAAATCTTGGGTGCGTTAACAAGCAGTTGAATCGATTGACTCATCGTTCTGATGTTTTAAAAAGCATGATTTACAAGTTCAAAACTTTTAACCAAGAAGATTGGCTTGAAAACTTTGATTTGGAATTTCCAAAAAATCAAGCATTTAAAGCTCTACCCGATAACATTGGTAAATTATTTAATGGACCGTGCCCTTTATTCAAAGACAAAAGATTGAGAGACACTCATGTGATCATCTGGATTCCTACAGCTTTAAGCCTCAATAAATGTAAACTTTTGTTAGAAAAAATAATTGCAGCCAACGGTCATAGATTTATAATTCATAAAGATATTTTAGCAACATACGGAGATTTATTAACAGACGATTCTAAATGGATCATCATGCCAAAGAATTTGCTTCCTGAAAGCAATCACAATAATTTTTTAAAACAGTTAAAAATGGTCGATAGTTTAGCATTATATAATTCAAAAAAATACTATATCCCCACATTTTTTGAAGCAACAGTTTGTATTTCAATGAGTAGTTTAAAATGGAATATGAATATACTAGAAGATTGTTATACCCGTTGTCAGGAAGACATTAACGAATTTCAAATTCTTGTTGGTCGCCTTAAAACTCTTGATTTATCGTTAAGCTATGATCGAATTAACTATAACGGCGACCCATGGGTCAATATTGGCATTGCCCCTATCTTGGAATTAAAAGATTTAACTTAAAATAAAAAGGAATTTATGAACATAGTACCCGAAAATATTTTTTTTGAATGCGAAACTTTCTCAAAAAATAGTCTATCAGACGATAGAACAGTCAGGAAAAACTCAAGAATAGCATTGGTTAATCTTTTAAAAGATTACCCAAAGGGACAATATTTTACAGATGATCAAAGAGTTAAATATCCTTGGTTTGACTTTCTTTCTAGTGCTATCAACGAATTTACAGATAACAATCAATTTATTTTTAAAGTAAAAAATGAAGCGGGTTCCATTCTTGAAAAAGGAAAAGAAAGAAAATGCGGGATTCATTTTAGCCCTTCAGAAGATTCAAATCTACCAATATACCTAGTAACGATGCCTCACCTTGCGATGAGAGAAGGATTGGAGGCTCAAATTAAGTTGATTTTTGAAGAAGGTTTCTTATCTACTAAGGAAGAATCACTTGCCGAGGCGAAAAAAAGGCTCCATTTATTTATAGGAATCAATTATTGCTACGATCTTGATCCTTTAAAAAATAAAGCCAATAAGAAAATAATCAAAGACTTATTTCAAAAAAATGTTCAGGATAATGTGAGCATTGAATCTTTTTGCTGGTCTCGCAATTGGACATATGCATTTAAAGTTCCAAAAAAGACGCAAGAAGTACCCCAAACATTGGTAAAACGTGTATTTAGATTGCTTCATGAAATTGATTCTGCAAAAGCTGCAAATATTTATAATGAAGTTATGAAAACAAAGGTGAATCCTCTTCAAGCTTGCCGTGATGAAATTATACATAGCCCATCATTTACCCAGTGTTTTACAGCCTTAAGAACAATAAAAGTTGATAGGTCTTGCTTTCTTGCTACTGTTGATGATGATGCTGTTGCCCTAAGAACATACAAAGAGGGTTTATATTCTCATTACGATAAACTCATCCAATTATATCCAAACTTGGAGGCTGCATCAACCGGTTATTGTATGTCTGATCCTGTCAATAAATTCGTTGAAATTGGAAGTGTGAGTAATTTTATTGCAAGATATGCAAATGGCCTTCTAAGGGCAAACGGTTCATATTTACCTGAACCAAATGCCATTTTTAAAATTCCAAGTGGCCTAGTGCTTAGTCCAAAGTTATCTTTTATGAGGGATAAAAAAGGGAATCTTGAATCCATTGGAATGCTGGAAAATTTAGGATTAATGAAAGGAGATGTTCAAGGAAGGGTAGTTTTTGGTGGAAATGGGCCTCTTCAGACTGGGGTCTCGCCAAAAGTTGAAATTCCAAGTCATTTGAGAAATATTACTACAGCAGATGTTTTTAAAAACCCAAAAAATTTAAGTAGTTTACGAAAGTTTTCACAAAGTTCATTAAATCCTTTGGAAGGTTTTACAACAAATATCTTACGAACTTGTCCGAAAGGATCAAATTATGGCCAAACCAAATCTTTGGTTGCATCTATTTACACAGCATTTGACCCTATAGATTATGCTGTAGAATTACCGGAAATATGGTTAGACGTTTTTCCTCTCGTTTTTGCAGAAGTTTTTGAAATGTATAATTCTAATGATTATGCAATTTACTCAGATCCTGAAATGTATAAAGAAGTTTTTAAAAAAAGAGCTGAAAAAATTTTAGCTGAATTTAAGCTTGATAAAAAGTTTATAGAACCGATTGCTTCTTTGATAAGGCAAAAATTTGTATCTCTTTTCAAAGCAAAAATAAATTTGGCAACTAACAGACATATCACTACAAATGACATTGAATTGTTTGTAAAAACAAGTCGAAACATCAATATGAATGTGTATAAATATTTGCGAAGCCAGATTTTAAGTGAGCCGTTCAATTCAATAGTCCTTCATTAATGATTTAATAAAAAACTCAATAAAAAGGAATCCATGAACGTTACAACTAAAATGCTTGAAAGAAGAGAAGCTCATTGCATTAACATTTTATCTGATGATAAGCAGAACAGAAAAGATTCACGGATACTTTTAATCAGTCAATGGATAAATGATCGATTGCCTTTACTAACAAAAGATCAAAAAATAGATTATCCAAATTATGCCTTGGTTTCTGATGCGATCAATCTTTTTACAAAGCACGATGAATTTATTTTTAAATTAAAAGCTGAAGAAGTTAAAAAAACAAAAAAATTAAAAGCTGAAGAAGCCGGGTCGATTTTATCAAAAAATAAATCAAGAAAAAGTGCTATTCACTCTTATCTTTCAGAAGATTCTGAATTACCAACTTATTTTGTGACGATGCCGCACCTTCTAACTAACAAAGGATTGTCTAGGCAAATAAAGCTTATTTTTGAAGAGGGTTTTTTATCCACTAAGGAAAAATCTCTTCCCGTGGCAAAAAAGAGACTGCATTTATTTGTCGGAATTAATTTTTGCTATACTCTTGATCCTATTATAAATAAAAAAAACAAAGCGCTTATCGAAAAATTATTTGAAAGGGAAGTTCGAAAAAATGTCAGTCTTGAAGCCTTTTGCTGGGCTCCTCATTGGACCTATTCTTATGAAGTACCAAAAAAAACAGAACAGCCCACACATGCTACGGTAAAACGTATTTATCGACTATTGAGTGAAATGGATTTAAACAAAGCATCAAAAATTTATGATGAAGTGATGAATGTAAAATTAAAGCCGCCTTTTCAGAGGTTTAGACAAGAAATTGTGATAAGTCCATCTTTTAGCAAAGAATTTAAAAGTTTTAGAAAAGCAAGAGACGATCGTCCTTGCTTTCTTGGCACGGTTGATGATGACGCTGTTTCTTACAGGCTAAATGGTAAAGGTTTATATTCCAACTATGATAAACTTATTTTAAAAAATGTAAATTTGGAGGCTGCTACAACCGGTTATTTGATGTTGGATCCTGAAAACATCTTTGTTGAAATCGGAAGTACGTGTAATTTAATATCTAGATACATCTTTGCACTTTTAAGAGCCAATGCCACTTATTTACCGGAACCGAATGGTATATTTAAGCTACCTACCGGAAAAAAATTAAGTAAAGAAATCTCCTTTATAGACTCAAAAGATAAAATGGGTACATTAGAGTCGTTAAAAATAATGCAAAATATGGGGTTGTCAAAAGGGGATATGCAAGGACGCGTTGTTGTAGGAGGTATTGATGCCGCCATGCAAACTGCAGTTTCACCAAACGTCGAAATTCCAATTCATTTGCGAAATGTTGTCGAAGCTTTGGTATTTACGGAATCTAAAAATTTAGCTTCTTTAAGAAAATTTTCACAAACCACAATAAATTCTTTAAATGGCTTTGCATTTGGCATGTTAAGTACTTATGAAAAATCAAATACCGGTAAAAACAGAGGTCTAGTTGCTTCAATTTATAAAGCATTTGACCCTATTGAATATGCAAAAACAATATCGACAGATTGGGTGTTTGCCTATCCATCAATTTCAAACCGCATTTTTGAAGTGTATAAGAATAGTAAGGATTATAATGCCATTTTGTCTGATCCTGAACAATTTAATGATGATTTTAAAAAATATTCAAAAAACATTGTTACCGAATGCAACCTTGGTAAAGGTAACACAAAGAAAATTTCAAACTTAATCAAAGCAAAAGTGGTAGTTCTTTTTAAAGCAAAAAAGGCTTTATTAGAGACGAAAAAATTTGAAAAAAAAGATATAAAATTGTTTGTCAAAGCAAGTCGCATGATCAATATAAATATCCATGAATATTTAGTAAGTAAAATATGGGATATGCCCTTCAATTACAATCTCGAACTAGCATAGAAGTTTTTTTAACAAACTTTTTGATTTCTCACCAGTATGCTGCTGCTAAAAAGTGAAAAGTTTCAAATTTTTTCAACGCAAAGGCGCAAAGGCGCAAAGAATTAAAAAACTCTCTGCTGGATTAAGGGTCTTTTTTATATTTGCGCCTTTGCGTTAAAAAAAGGAAAAAAAAGGGTATATACTGGCTCTACTTCAATCTTAAAAATAATGCCTAAATCTATTACTATAGCCTATACGATTTTTTTACAGTGAGGCAGTGAGAAGCTGCATGAGATCAGT
>JBBSJT010000125.1:0-5740 GCA_038257035.1 Chlamydiia bacterium | reverse complement strand
GGTTGATATTATCCTGCCTGATCCTGCCGCGAAGCGACTCTGTCGCGTAGCGATCCTGCTTATCCTGTAAAAAAAAAAATCGAAAATGTTATAAAATGTAGAGGTCATTCTAGTTTTAAGTAGAATGGTCTATATATTGTTCAAGTTCAGAATTGCATAGTGACTTTTTTTACAATTGTGTTTTCTGTGATGAATGCTGGTTAGGGCTAGCGGGCGCTATTGACTCTAAAGTTTATGGCTTCCATAAGATGTTCTTCCTTGACATGTTCCGCACCGTCAAGATCGGCAATGGTTCTTGCCACACGAAGAAGGCGCGAGCAGCCCCTTGCAGACATGCCCATTACATCGACCGCTTGTCTTAAAACATCCTGAGAAGATGAATCTAAAGTAACATACTCTTTAATATCCGCTGAGGACATCTGTGCATTGGTCATCACTTTATTAAAACGTTTATGTTGTTTTGATCGTGCAATTTTAACGCGATTTCTGACCGTAATGGAGCTTTCTGTAGTTTCGGTTTGAATCATATCTGCATAGCGTAAGGCCGGAACTTCTATATGCATATCCATTCTGTCTCTTAAAGGGCCTGATATTTTTCCTTGGTAACGATCTATCTGAGTGGGGGTGTCAATGCAGCGTTTATCGGGGTGGCCAAGATATCCACAAGGGCAAGGATTCATAGCCGCGATGCACATAAAGCTTGTTGGAAAAGTAAAAGTACCTTTTGCGCGACTAATGGTCACTTTTCTATCTTCTAAGGGCTGTCTTAAAACTTCAAGAACCGTTTTTGAAAATTCTGGCAGTTCATCAAGAAACAAAATTCCATGATGGGCAAGTGAAACTTCACCAGGTTTTGGAAAGGAGCCTCCGCCAATTAAGCCTGCGTAACTAATGGTGTGATGTGGGGATCGAAATGGCCTCTCCGTAACCAGGCTTTTCCCCGGTGCTAAAATGCCTGCAATGGAATGTATTTTTGTGGTTTCCAATGCTTCTTCGACTGTAAGTTCAGGAACAATGCCAATGAGTGCTTTTGCAAGCATCGTTTTACCTGATCCCGGAGGACCTGACAAAATGACATTATGCCCGCCTGCAGCCGCAATTTCCAAAGCCCTTTTTACATGCATTTGTCCTTTAACATCAGAAAAATCAACGGATGGAGTGGCATTTTGAAAAATATCTGAGGAAAGTTGTTGAGCAATCGGCTTTATGGATTGAGGGTCTTTAAAAAATTGAATCGCTTCATTTAAGGTTTGAATGGGGATCACATCGATGCCGGGTACGGCTGCTGCTTCTTTAGCATTAGCTGAGGGAAGCAAAACACCTTTTTTTCCAAGAGAACGACTTAGCATGGCAATTGCAAGGGCTCCTGGAATCGGGCGTGTTTCACCGCTTAAGGAAAGCTCGCCGACGATTAAGTAATCACCAGAAATTTTATGGTCAGCAATATTACCAAGGGACTGCAAAAGGCCAATAGCAATTGGTAAATCGTAAAGCGCCCCTTCTTTTTTTAAGTCTCCCGGAGCTAGATTTACAATACAAGCAATACAGCCGGTAAAATAACCTGAATTTCTAATGGCTGTTAAGACGCGATCCTTCGATTCTTTCACGACAGCATCCGGTAGCCCGACAATCATAAGAGATGGTTTATCGGATTTTAAAATATCAACTTCCACCTCGACAAGCGTTGCGTCAAGTCCAAGAAAAGCAATCGATGAAATGTGTGATAGTGGCATTAGATCTACTTATCTATTCCAATAACAAAATAAGCTGGAAAAGCAAAGCTATTGTTTGGTCTTTGGATTGCATCTAAAACAATTTCTTGTCCTAGGAAATCTTGAAGGTTTACAACAGTGCTATATAAATAAGCAATTGGTAATTGATTTTTTTCATTGATCAATACGTAATCGCCTGGTTTATTTTTGACTGTGCGATCGTACGCTTCAACAAGCCCGCGAATTGTGATGGCTTCTTTTTTTTGCGTTGCATAAAATTCTTCTTTTGACTGGTTGTTGTTTTCAATACTCCAGTTTTGGAAGATGCTATCTTCATTTGAAAGCCAGCAATTCATTTTGTCTGTGATTGGATTTCTTAATGGTGTAACAGGGGTTTCAAAAGTAGGGGTTGATTGAGTTTCAAATTTAGCAATTGTAGCAGGTTTTTCTTCCAAAAAAGCAATTTTTTTGTGTAGATATTTGTCTTGAATTGTTGTGAGCATTGCTTTTGCACGCTCAATTTGTTCAGGCAAGTTATTTTTATCGGCGATGATTTTGTTTAGATTTTGAAAAATACCATCCATCTTAATCTGCTGGTAAGGTTTTTGTAATTCTACTTGGGCTACCTGATAGGTTGATTCTAGAAGAAGGTTAGCATTTTCTCTGCGCTTTGTTATTGTTTCAACCAGGCAAGGCTCTCCGATTTTTTCAACAAAATCCTTGGCTACAAAAAATGGTGTTGATTTTGGAATGCTGATTTCTAACCATTTACTATGTATTGGGCTTATGTTACCTGTGACTGTTTCTCCGGCATTAAGTTGCATGATGACAGGAGCATCTACATTTGGTTCTAATCGAACATTCACATGGTTTCCTTCAACAACATTGTCAAGAATAAATGTACGATAAACATAAGCTTTGATATCTGCCGGGGCTTGAACGCCATAAAAATCTTCATCTTCAGAAACAATGACTACAAGATTGTCTTTTTCAAGTTCGCGAAGAACAACACTGTCCAAACTTGGTTTTAGGCGCATGCGTACTTTATTGCGTGTGATTTTTCCTGCAAAAGGTGAGAAGGGGGCTGCATATTCATTTTTTGCTATTTCATGGTTTTCCGACCCGTTTAGAGCAACTGTTGTCATTTGGATTGCAGCAATACAGCTTAAAATGATGGAAGTTTGGCTTTTGAGCATAGAAAAACTCCTGATTAGCAGAATTTGTGGATAGTCTTAATTTTTCCCGAATTCTATGATTTCCCGAAATTTTACACAAGAGGAATCCGTACGTTCGTACGTTTTTTTTACATTTGTTTACCGTTTTTTTTTAGCTTTTTTCACCGCGAAGAACGCGAAGAAAGACGCGAAGAAAGACGCGAAGATACGCGAAGAAGCGCGCTAAAGCGCGTAAAAGCAAGAAACTTTGTTAATACTTTTCAAAGGCTTCAAATGATCTTTATTTTTTCTTCACGCGCTGTAGCGCGCTTCTTCGCGTTTCTTCGCGTCTTTCTTCGCGTTTCTTCGCGTCTTTCTTCGCGTTCTTCGCGGTAAAAAGAGCATAAACTACGGTTTCTGTGTTCTCTGTGTTAAAGAAAAACGCTACAACCCAAGACTCTTTAGGTTTTGAGGACGGCGATGATGTGTTCACAATTTTGATGACCACAATTGCAGCCCACAGGTGAGCCTAGGAAGACACTATATTGCTCCAAGGTATCTAGTTTATTAGTTACCGTGAAAAGATCAGAGCCTGTAGCAACTACATCCCACTGATTGAATTGTAGATCAAGATCTGATATAGGTTCTTCAAAAACTTCAATTGTAAAATCGCTCTTTTTTTCTGCAAACTGATTAATTGTTTTTGTTATTTGACAATGAAAGCAATTACAATTGGGTACTTCTTTTGGAAGCAGTACAGATTCTTCAGGTGTCATCATTTTTGCAATTGATCCGATTTTATCAAGGAGGACATTAGGTAAATCAGGGGCATTCATTTCTTGCGGGTTGTGCTGCATAATAGTATTGAAACCATCGAGAGTAGCAAATCCAAAACCGATAGGTAATTCTTTTCCTTCATTTTCACCAAGAAGGAAAGAAAGGTGTTTAGTATCCATTTCAAGGCGGTTTTTTTTGATATTTAATTCTTGAAAGTTGTTTTTCTCAATTTGTTCGACATGAGTTTTAAAAATTAGATCAATGGTCTCTTTTTCAAGACATGGAATATTGATGGTGTCGCCATCGTTTAAAGTAATGGAGAGTTGTGAAGCTTTCATCCTGATGGAAGCTATATTGGCCCAAGTTGTTGATATATATGGTGGTATGCTTAATACTTTTTCATTGATCTTCATAATATCTCCTCTTCATCAAATAAGTTATTTAAAATAAATCTTCCGTATTATACTTTCCAGTTTAACAGGGATTTTTTTTTAAATCAACTTTTTTAGCACTCAAATATCGAGAGTGCTGAAATTGACTATAAACTTCAAGACTGAAACTGAAAATAAAAGAGGGTTCTAATGACTAAAAAATCATTTGTAATAGATACAAACGTTTTATTGCATGATCCGGAAGCGTTACTGAAATTTCCAAAAAGTCATATTATTATTCCGGTTATTGTTCTGGAAGAATTAGACAAAATGAAAAGACTTCCCGGCGAACTTGGCAAAAATTCAAGAGGTGTTTTTAGATTTTTAGATTCATTAAATTGCATTGGCAAAGGGGATTTGCATCACGGGGTTAAACTTGAAAATGAATCGACAGTTAGAATTTTATTAGAGTATAAAACAGATAATCATATTAATATGGGGATGTTAATTAATGACAACCGTATTATTATGTCAGCTCTTTTATTGCAGGAAAAAGGTGAAAAAGTTGTTTTTGTTTCAAAAGATTTAGCAGCAAGAATCAAAGCTGAAGCTGTTGGTTTGGAAGTTGAAGATTATGAAAATCTTAAATTTTCCTATGATGCCATTTATAAAGGCATTAGAAAAGTCGATGCGGAAAAAAAGGATATAGATCTTTTTTATAAAGATGGGGCAATTGCATTGCCAATTTTTAAAGATGCCAGACCAAACGAATATTTTATTCTAACTTCTGCCGAACATTCATCTGCGGTTGGTAAATATGATGCCATAAAACAAGAGCTGGTCCCCCTTTTAAAAACAAGTGGCACTTGGGGAATTAAGCCAAAAAATGTGGAACAACGCTGTGCAATGGATCTTTTATTAAGAGACGACATCAAACTTGTAACCCTCATGGGGCAGGCCGGAACCGGAAAAACACTCTTAGCTTTAGCTTGCGGTTTAAGAAAAGTGTTTGATGAGGGTGTCTATTCACGCATTTTGATCAGCCGTCCGATTGTTCCACTTGGTCGAGATATCGGTTATTTGCCGGGAACAAAGGAAGAAAAATTACTTAGCTGGATGCAACCTATTTATGACAATTTGGAGTATCTTTGCGATTCAAACGGATCTGAGGCAAATGAGACTTTAAAATGGGTGATGGAGAGTAATAAAATTGAAATGGAAGCTGTAACTTACATCAGGGGCCGATCCCTCCCTAGAATGTACATGATTATAGATGAGGCGCAAAATCTGACACCCCATGAAGTTAAAACAATTATCTCAAGGGCAGGAGAAGGAACAAAGGTTGTGTTAACAGGGGATCCGACACAAATTGATAATCCTTATTTGAATGAAGATTCGAATGGTCTGACTTATACGATCGGGAAATTTACTGATAGGAAAATTTATGGGCAGATGTTTATGGAAAAAACCGAAAGATCGGAACTTGCCGCAATCGCCGCCGAAATCATGTAACGGAGGGGTAATTTACGGTTTATTTAACAAAAGAGAACACCGAGAAAGAACGAGAGAGAGTAGAGAAAGTCGAAAGGTTATTTCAATCAAGGATTTTTTAAGTCTAAAACCTATTACTATAACTTGTATGATTTTTACAGGATATGCAGGATCGCTACGTGACAAAGTCGCTTCGCGGCAGGATCAGGCAGGTTAATATCAACCTCCAATAGAT
>JBBSJT010000124.1:0-5823 GCA_038257035.1 Chlamydiia bacterium | reverse complement strand
TTATTCTAACATCTTCGATTTTTTACAGTGAGGCAGTGAGAAGCTGCATGAGGACAGTGAGGGGCTCTGAATTCATTGCCTCTCACTGATCTCATGCAGCTTCTCACTGCCTCACTGTAAAAAATCGTATAAGCTATAGTAATAGATTTAGGCATTATTTTTTAGATTGAAGTTGAACGTGTATATATATATATCAATGTCATTTGAATCAGGTAATAAATTTAAGGGGGCAATGCCCCCCAAATCATAATTAACGAATAGCTAATGAAGGAGAGGCTGTATTCACTATTGCCTCTTCTACTTCTTTAAACTTCTGCTCAAAAAGAGCTATTGATTTTTCAGTTGAAACCTTAACCTGATTATCAAGTCTATTGAACGTCTGCTCAAGAAGAGCTATTGATTCACCGGTCGCAACCTGAGACCAAACTGGATTATTTAGATGCATGGTGCCAAGAAAATCTTGCATTTTGCTAAAAAGTACTTCAATTTGAGCACCTGCTTCTAATGAGGCTTGCGTAGCAGCTGCAACCACATGCGCCGCATAAAAGCCGGGACCGCTTAGACTGCTTGTTAATTCTGCATCAGATTTCATTAACAAAATAAGATTTTCTACAATAGCTTGATCCCCCTCTCGCCAGTTTTGTATTCCTTGCAAAGAGTGATCTTCAAGAGAAGTGAGAATTGATCGCAGGATCGTTTGAGCCACAACTTCAGTTGAGGCGATGGCTACTTCCAATGAAACAGGGAAGGATGAAAAACTTCCATCTGAATTAATAAGAAAAAGAGATCTATTATCTTTTTGTGTATCTGCAGCAATGATTTGGCTCCATGCAAGGGCATCATTGAAATGTAGACGTTTTACTACTGAAGCCGCCAAATACCCTCTTAATAAATCAATTGGGTGAGGTCCTTCTCTATAGCCATAAGTACGTAATCTACCATTTCCTAGCGCCCGAAAATAACCTATTAAACCGACTCCAATACTAGGACCCATATGCAGATAACCGCAAACATCTGAAACGGTTTCATCAATGCAGTTTGCCCAGTAATCGGCAAGCTGCCGGTTATTAAATTTATAAAAAATAGAATTGTACACTCTTCCTCTAAGTTCGTTTATGAGTCCTATATCTGCGTGGATAATGTCGTGCCCGGCTGTCTCATGACCTATTGCAGTCCAAGCGAGAAGTCCGCCTTTAAGTTGGGCTGGAGGCAGGCTAACTATAGCACAACCCATCCCCAAGATCTGATAGGTAGCATCACCAGGCCATGTATAGGGACCATATTCAGCATTACCATATTTTACAAGAGGTGGAATAATACCATAGTTTGGGGGTTTAATAGGTTGGCTTGTCTCTTTACCTACGCGTCTTTGTTCCTTTATAAAGCTGTCATAAAGATCACTGACAACTTCTTGGAAAGCATTACTTTTGACTAAAGTTTCTTGTTGGAATAAAATGGCAACTGCTGCATCTGCAATGATTTCTTTTAGAGTTTCATTAATAGAATCTTCATTAAATATTAGAATGTATTGGGTTTCACCTAAATTTTGTAAAAATTGAATGAGCGGTTTAGCCGCAGCCTCTTGGTAGATAAATGGCAAATAAGCATTAGCTGCCTGCAAATCGGCGATGAGCTGATCATAGTTTGTTTTGTAAGGGTCAAAGGTTGGCACAGCAGGAGGGTTGGCATCTGCTTTTCGCACATCCTCAATACAGTTATTTAAATTACTAATATCCGGTAACTCGGCGTGCAAAGTGCATGATAGGGTAAAACAAAATATTACATTCCTCAATAGGATCATATTAACCTCATAGGTTTAGGTTTTTAAAAAAATAATTTGAACAAGCAATTCTTTATCTCAAAACAGCCATATTCCTCGTTTTGTTTTCAAACCAACCTGCTTTGTAAAAGGTTTATAGCAATCTACAAATACGGGAAAAGTTTAAAAAACAGAAAGTAAATTAATTTTTTTAAAATTGCAACTCATTTTTCAAACGTAAACTGTCCGTCTGACAAACAATTTCAAGAAATTTTAAACTATGCAAATCAGTTTTGCTTGAAGATGCCGGTGGTGTTGCCGGCCTTTGTACCAAGATAGTGGATTTCTTTAATTCTAAGATATTCCATGATGGATTTCACAAGGATTAGGTCGGTGTGGTCAAAGGTTGAATCTGAAATAGCTTGTAGAGCGCTGTTAACATCTTTTAATTCATAAAGTGTTTTGCTTTTCAAGATTTTTTTTGGATGAGCTCCTATGCCGATCATGTGTGAATTGGGATTTTGAATTTTATCTATCATTTCAGGGTTAATACTTTTAAGGGCTGCTTGCAAAGGGTAAAGATCATTATTTTTAAATAATTGATTCGTTGGGAATCTTCCGAAAGGTAAACTAAAGCTAAAATATTGATCCTTCACTTTGCAAGTAATCTGAAAACTACCGGATCCAATATCAAGTACAATTGTATTTTCAGGATCCAATTTCCACTCTTCTATAACTGTTAAAAATCCAAGAATACCTTCTTCTTCAGGAGTTATAATGGCAATTTCCAATTCAAGTAATTTTGATATTTCAGAGGCAACTTCTTGTCCGTTAAGGGCTACTCTAAAGAGCTCTGTTGCAATCGCAGTGTATTTAACAGGGTTATAAAATTCAATTGCACTTTTAAGATTTTGAAGAATTGATAGAATTCGATCCTTTCCCTCAATTGTAATCCTTTTTTGATCATCAAGAAGCGATTGTCCTATTTGTTCAGACTGGTGATGTAGACTTATAATTCTTCCATCTACAATCTGCACGACTTGGCATTTAATTTTACCGGTTCCAATATCAAAAGCTACATGATTTTCTTGAAAAGCAATTAAAAATGATGATTGTAAAATTAAAAATGTGGAACAAATAAACTTCATGGTTAAACCCTAAAACCTGATTTATTCCCTGATGAATAATATCTTAATCCGAAATAAAAAACCTTATAAGAACAATAGGAATAAATTAAAGTGAACACAAAAACATAAATAACACCGGTTAGAGATTGATTTTTTATGGTTTCTATAGGTACAAAGCCAATAAATCCTGAAGGAATAATTGTCAAAAGAAAAACTTTGGCAGCCCCTACATAAATTGATTTTGGATAATTGCTAAATGTTAAAAGAAATTCAAAGAGCTGCTTTGAAAGAGTGTGAGAATCTTCAACCCAAAAGCTTAAACTGCCCATCATGATTGAAAAGGAAGTGATGATGATGCAGGCCGTCAAAATGAAAAAAAACAAATAAGGCAAGTTATACAGTGTCAAATAACCTGAAAAGCTTAAGAAAACAACAGAACTTACAATGTCACCCCAGCCAGATGATACTGATTTAGATCCAATAATTTGCAATAATAAATTTTTTGGCTTCAATAGCAATGAGTCTAAATCCCCTTCAAATATCATACGTGCAAGATAGCGACTTCCTCCCAAAAAAACTGAAAAGATTCCATAAGCTCCATTGACAATACCATAAAGACAAGCAATGTCTGATAACGTCCATCCTTTAAGAGAGCTAAAATTACTAAAATAAATGCCCCAAAAAGAAAAGAAAATTAGATTACTGATGAGCATAAAAAAAGATTGCAAAAGAAAAGACTCTCTTAGGCTAACGGTGGATCTGATACTTATTTTAATATGTGCTAAAAATGTGTTAAATTCATTCATGCTAACCACCATTTATCCTAAGAGATTTTAACATTTGAGTATACAATCTAAGCCCGAGTATTACAGCAAATGCACCCCAAAAAAGCAATCCTGCCACTGTTATTAAAACGTTTATAGGGTTTAATTCAAAGATGATGTGGGCAGGCGCATAAAGAAGTGAGGCAAATGGTAAAAAATAAGCTGCTGTTTTAAGATATGAGGGGTAAAAATCTAATGGAATAAGCAATCCTCCAAACAGGAATGAACAGCGCTGCCAAATCCAAAACACGGGGCCTGCATCTTGCAATTTAAAGGCTAGAAGGCCTATAACTGCCTGAAAAAAAATAAATACAATTCCGGCAAGTGACGCTAATAGATACGTGACACATAATGTAAATGTTTGAGGGGTAAAGCCTGATAAATAGGTACAAAAAGGAATTGAAATAAACAACAAAACTATAAAACGAAAAAGAAATGCACCAATCGATTCAGAGATCTTTATCCCTAAATAACTGATCGGCTTTAATAACAAATAAGCCACATCCCCGCTTCGAATATCATTTTCAATGTCGACTTGAATTAAAGGAACGGACAAAATAATAAGTTCTGTTACCGATAAATACCAAATCATCAATTGCCTATTGCTACCATCAGAAAACGCTGTAGCTTGCCACAACTGTGAAAATATATAGAGAATCGCTAAGAAAAATGAGCAACGAATCAAGACTTCTTTGCGATTTTTTCCATTATGGATTAAAGAATAGAGTATTAATAAAAAATATTTTTTCAAGAGTTGTAAATTTCCTTAATAATTTCTTCCAAAGGTGGATCTTCAATAATGATATCTGAAAATTGATAATTCTTTGCAAAATGCTGCACAGCTTCCTGAGGTGACATACGTTTAAGATCTATTGCAAATTTAGAAAAACTGTTCATTGTGCTAATTGGCTGAATCGCTGCATGCGACTTCCATGAAATCTTTTCCATTGTTTTTACGGAAATAATTTTATGCTTCAAATACCGCTCTTTAATGGAATTGACCGTGTCATCTACAACGACCTTTCCATGATTAATTAAAATGATGCGATCGCAAACTTTTTCAATATCTGCAATGTCATGAGATGTTAAAAAAACCGTTGTTGATTCAAGCTCTACTCGCTCTTGTATAAGTTTACGGATTGCATCCTTTGAAATGATATCCAAACCGATCGTCGGTTCGTCTAAGAAAAGAATTTCCGGGTTGTGTAAAAGGCTTGCCACAAGCTCACACCTCATTCTTTCTCCCAAAGATAGCTCTTTAACAGGTCTTGCTATAAAACTTGCTAATTGAAAGGCGTCGATTAAATACTCCAGACGATGATTAAACTTTTTCGGATCTATTTCGTAAATAGTTGCCAATAGTTTAAAGGAATGATAAGCCGGAAGATGATACCAAAGCTGGCTTCGTTGCCCAAAAACAGTTCCAACTTTATAGGCAACTTTTTTTCTATCAAGAAAAGGGTCCTGACCAAAAATTTTTACAGAACCACTACATGGTTGAAAAATACCTGTTAAAAGCTTAATGGTCGTCGATTTACCGGCACCGTTTGGACCAATAAAGGCTACTTTCTCACCACGTTGTACTTCAAAGCTAATATCATCCACAGCAGTTAATATTTCATACTTAGGCTTTAAGTAAGCTTTAAATCTGGCAATAGGGCCAATGACTGACTTTGCCACTTTGAAGTTTTTTTTAAGGTTTTGGATGCAAATCGCATTACTCATAACAAATTATAATCCTAATATTTTTTGAAGCCCCATTATATAACTCAAGTTTCTAGTCGCAGATGCGACGGCAGCATGTTGCCGCGGGTGTCAACCCGCGGTCTGATCAAAAATAAATTTAAGCCATGTATATGGCGACAGAATCAAAATTAGTTGGATTTTCTGTCGCCACTACGTGGCTTATTTCATTAATTTAATTTATCCGCGGGTTCACACCCGCGGCTACATGCTGTCGTCGCATCCGCGTATACGCATTAAGCTAAAAATAAATTATAAAGCAGGCCTTCAGCCTGCGATCGTAACGCACTGATACCTAGGGCGTTGCCCTAGGCTATTATAAGCCAGGGCTTTGCCCTGAAAAATCGTCTTCCAGGCTGAAGGCCTGGTT
>JBBSJT010000123.1:0-5869 GCA_038257035.1 Chlamydiia bacterium | reverse complement strand
TTTTTTTAGCTTGAAGAGTGAATAATTCCTCTACCTGATCTTTTGTTAAATGATCTTCTAAAATATTTTTTAAACCATTCAAAGACTCTAGATTTTTTTCATTCAAATATTCCAAGGCAGTTCTATTAAATATTTGATTTGTTAAAAAGTCAGGATATTTTAAAATTAAATTTTTAAATAATGGTTCAACTTCATTTTTAACATCCAACTCGGGATTTTCAACCACCAAATCAATTACTTTATGTAATATATCGGCATATTTTTTATCAGATAAATCTACACTTTGATCATAGGGTGCAAAAGGATCCAATGTGTCGGATAAATAATTAAAATAAGTGTTTTTTGTTTTAACGTCATTACCTAAAATGGACTCCTTTATCATTCCTAGAAGATTGTTATTTGGATCTCTGTTTATAACTTGAACTTTAGGGATATATTTAGTGTTATCTCTTTGAATGCACTTATACTTCCAATTCACCATTTTGTTGTCAATTTCTTCAATTGTTTGCAGATCTTTGCATTCTTGGATTAAATTTTGAGAAATTGCTTTACATTTTTCTGAATTAGAATTTTCAATTAAAAGACAAAAACTTGTTGGTAAATTTAGAATTTGATCATCGGTCATATTTTCAAGAACAGATGATAAGTCAAAATCATTACAAACCAAATGAAACAAGGTACTGAGAATATGATTTTCATTGTCATAGTTTAATTTTCCCGGACATTTTGCCATGTGCTCTTTTTTTCTTTCAGGATCTGAAAATGTTTCAATTAGATTCTTTACGCCATTTATTATGTTTAGCTTTTCTACGTCGCTAAATTTTACACCATTTTCAGGTGGAACAGGGAAAACAACAGAGATAACAGCCATTTGCCCGTGAGCAATCGCTACATCAAGGGGCGTTTCATTGTTAGAATTGGTTTTAAGGAGTGCTTCCTTAAAGAGGTCAGCACCAAGATGTAATTGAAGAGCTTCTATCTGATTTTTTTGAAGGTTTTGTTTCATTCCAAAAAAATGATGCAAAAAGGTTTGTCCTTCTTTATCAGGGGCAAGAATAAAGGAGGCAGATTTATTTTGTGCAAACTTTTCAAGCACAGCATTAGAATTTTGAGTTTTATGATAAAGAATAGCAGCTGTATTGTTTTCCGTTTTAATTGAATTATATGCTTTATAGCATAAGAAACCAATCAAGGCAACTGCAGCAATTGCTACAATGGCAATAACTATTGGCGTCGAATTTGCAGTTAGTACTGTAACAGCCTTCCCATAATATGAGCCGACAACGGGTAGAGCCGCATAAAGACTTTCTTTGATCGCATTTAAATTTATTTGATTCATTTAGTTACTCCAAAATGTTATTAATTTTACTGTTTTAAAGTTAAACTATATCTTAAAAGTACGTTTTTGTCAAAATAATTATTTGTTAATTTGTGATAATAAACTTATAATGCATATAAGTTTTATTTATGCTAGGGCGCGCAGTCAATTTTAAGAATTTTCCCCAAAAAATAGTATCCTTATCAAAATCTGTGAACCAAAAGGTTCGTTATGTATTGAAAAATAAAAGAAAACTAACTATTTCTAAATTAATAAGAGCTTTGAACTTGCTCGCTCTCAAAGTTAGATTTGTATTTATATAAAAATAAAAAAGGAGATTTTGTATGACTTTAATGAATGTTTTTAATGAAGATTTATTTCCTCAAGATATTTTAAATAGATCTACTCGTGTATATGAAGAAAATGATCTACTCCATGTGGAAGTGCCTCTTCCTGGCTTAAAACTCAATGATATTGAGGTAAGTCTTAATCACGGTGTTCTCAGGGTTAAAGGAGAATCAAAAGAAGAAGAAAAGGATAAGAAAAGAAAGTATTATCGATCCTCGAGTAGAAGTTACTCTTATACATTAGCTCTGCCTACACAAATAGATGAAAAACAAGAGCCACAAGCCGTATATAAGGATGGGGTTTTAAATGTTTCATTACAAAAAACCAAGCAAAGCGAAGCAAAAAAGATTACTGTGAAGGATGGAAACTCTAAGAATTAATATTCTTAAAAATATCTTTGTAACGAAGATATTAAGCAAATTCGGGCGTTCTAGGTTTTAAATTGCTTCTTGGGCGTGTGATCGGTATGTTACGTCGAGCCAAATTCCGTAGAGAGTGGCCATAAAGCAGACGGAAAAAGCTGTAATAAAGAGGGGTATTGCCCCGCCGTACGTAAATAAAAGGGTGCCCAAGAAAGGACATATACAGCCTCTTATCCCAACAATAAATAGGTTTAAGCTGGAATAGGGAGCACTGTCCTTTTGCTTTGAAAATATAGGTCCGGATAAATTCCAAGTTAGTTGACAGCCACCTTGCATAATCCCATAACAAAGATAACCAAAATACAACCATTCAGTATTGAAAGAGGCTAGTAAAAGCCCTGCAAAAAATAAACAGGTGAAAATGTTCATGAGAGCGTTCAATCGATAAAGAGTAATTTTACTTGTGAATTGTGTCCATATGGGGCAACTCGTCAAGTAAGCAATTCCTTTGCAAAAACTAAATGCTAAAGTAAGCTCTGTATAGGAAAGGCCCAAATTTGTATTAAAATATTTAGGTAAGACGGGTTGAACCGTTGTAATTCCTGCACCACCAAGAAAATATAAAAGTAAATAATGAGAAAATGATGGATTACTTTTAAGAAGTGTCCATCCCTTTTTTAACGGGTCGATAAATTGTTGTAAAAGTGGAAGAGTCGTTTTCTTTTCTATTTTTTCGTAAAGTTTTGGTTTTAGAGAAACGATATTGATTAAGTTTAAAAATTGAAATGAAGAAGAAATAAGAAAAAGAATTTTCCATAAATCTTCATTAAGCCAAAAGGAAAGCAGGGGAGGAAGTAGCATGCTAACAAAATATGTAATTGAAGTGCCCTTTGCAACAGTTTTGCTCATCATTTTTAAATCCAAATGGCCTTTTAAATATTCAATCCAAGCCGGATCCTGAGCGCTATTGGTGACCATAAAAAGTGCATAAGAGGCAATGTAGTACCATGCATTATCGATGAATGGATAAAGAAAGCAGGGGGCTATGCCGATAAGAGTGTTTAAAATAAGATAAGGGCGGATGAGATCTTCTCTGTTATATAGAAACGTGCTTATGTAGTAAGAAAAAAGTTTGGAGATTGGTTTAAAACTTGCCATTATCATGAGTTGAACGGCTGTTGCGTTGAGATTTTTACTCAAAATAAAGATCAACAGGGTGAAGAGTACTTCGGTTGGCCCCGACATTATTTTGTTTATTATGTAAGAAGAGGATGGGGTTTTCATCTGTTACTCCAGACAAAATTGATCGATAAATGCACATGCTGCCCGAGAAAGCGTTGCAGATTTATTGTAAATGACTGCAATTTCATATTCAAAATGCGGCAAGTTTATGGGTAAACGCATTAAGTTTGGATGTCGTGAAGGTGAGGCAAGATAATCCGGGAAAAAGCCAACGCCGATGCTCAAATTTGAAAAGTTAGCGACCAATTCCCAACCCGCAAGAGGTTTGATTTTTATGGAATAATTATTTCTTGTTATAAAATCTTTCAATTCTTGAATATATAAACTTGCCTCATAATCAATGAAAATTTCTTTTGGTATCGATTCAGTTTCGACAAATTTTGAAGAATAAAGATTGAAAACGCCCTTTTTAATTGTTTGTTTTTCATATTGGGCAAAATTATGATCATCATAAACAACGATGGCAAATTCTACTTCTTCCAATTTTAGTAAGTTTCGAATGTAATTTTTTCCACCTGTTTCAATCTTTAAATCAACTTGGGGAAATAATTTTTGCATTTTAGAATAAGTTGGTGGGAAAAATGACATGCTAAGACTTTTTGAAGTGGCAAACTTGACGTTCCCTGTCACATTTTCATAAGTATGATTGATTTGCGACATCGTTTCGTTGACTGATTTAAAAATTTCCTGTGCTTGTTTGAAAACAATTTGACCTTGATCCGTTAGGATAATTTTTTGTTTACCTGAAATAAGTAAGGGAGCCCCAAAGAAAGTTTCGAGTTTATTGATTGCCTGACTAATAGCGGGTTGCGTGATATAATTTATTTTTGCAGCCTCAGACATGCTATTATGTAGTACGGTATCGCAAAAGAATTTTAAGTGTGCAAGATTAACAAAACTATTCATGAAAACCTGTTTAAATAAACCAATTTTATTTGTAATTATAATAATTAGTTTTAAAATAAAAGTCAATTAAATGATTTTTTTTAGTGTCAGAATGCTGTTTTTGTAAACCATTAACTTCAAGCAGGATACAAAATACACAGGAATGATTTACAGTTAATAAAACTTATACCAGCTATTAGTTTTAGTTATAGGAAATATTAGAGTTTCATAGCACCATGGCTTGGATCAGATTTTAGAGTTCTAATTTTTTTTCATTTTGGAGTAGAACGTGCATATTGTTTACGAGTCGCGGATGCGACGATAGCATGTAGCCGCGGGTGTCAACCCGCGGATTAACGATATTACCATTGTAAGCCATGGATATGGCGACAGAAGCAAAAAAATACTTAGATTTTCTGTTGCCATATTCATGGCTTAAGTCGGTATCGTTATTGATTACCACGGGTTGACACCCGTGGCTACATGCTGTCGTCGCATTCGCGACTAGCAAACAAGGAGCTAACAACTTAAGTAGAATCTAAAAACATTAGATTTTTTAATTTTAAAAAAAATTTATTGGTGGGGGGTTAAGTGAAACTGCTGTAGGTTTTTTCTTTATTTTAACGATTTTTTTCTTTATCATCGCTGTTCAGTTATTGTAAGTCATGCTGTAAGCTTGGCTTATCTAATATTAATTTTAGAGGGTATGATGGGAAAAGAGATTGAAAAAAGAGAGACTTGGGGATCTAAGATTGGATTTATATGCGCGGTAGCAGGTTCTGCGGTCGGTCTTGCAAATATTTGGCGCTTCCCGCATCTGGTTGGGCAAAATGGTGGAGCGGCCTTTATATTGCTCTATTTGATTGCGCTTTTTGTCATTGGATTTCCTGTTTTTATTTCTGAGTTGTTAATCGGAAGAACAACTGCCTATAATCCATCGGCAGCTTTTGCAAAGCTTGGAAAAAGTAAATATTGGGGTTTTGCCGGGAAAATGACCATTGTTACAGGCTTTATCGTGAGTGCCTTCTATAGTGCGGTTGCAGGATGGATTTTGGGCTATTTGGTAGAGGCTTTACAGGGTAATATTTCTGGCTTTACAAGCGCGGAGCAGTCTGTTGTTCATTACCAAAGCTTGATGAGTCACCCACTATGGGGTTTGGGCTTTCATTTCTTATTTATTTCATCATGTATTGCCGTATTGTACCTTGGTGTTAGAAATGGAATTGAAAAGGGCAATAAAGTGATGATGCCGCTATTGTTTATCACGTTGATCACCCTTGTGATTAACGGTTTAATGATGCCAAATGCTAGCGAATCATTAAAGTTTTTATTTTCACCCGATTTTAGTCTGATCACACCGGCAGCGGTATTGATGGCACTTGGCCAAGCATTTTTCACTTTAAGCATTGGTCAGGGAACACTTGTTACTTACGGAAGTTATCTTGGCCATAAAGACAATTTAGTGACAACAGGCTTGCCGATCGTTCTGATGGATACGGTTGTTTCGCTTTTAGCTGCGGTGGCAGTATTTACAATTGTTTTTTCTGTTGGCATGGAGCCAAATTCAGGCCCCGGGCTCATCTTTCACACGCTTCCTTGGGCATTTAGTCAAATTCCGGGTGGCTACATTTTGGCAGTTTTATTTTTCTTACTGGTAACCCTTGCGGCTTTGACTTCAGAAATATCGGCTTTAGAGCCTGCTATTGCCTATTTT
>JBBSJT010000122.1:0-5910 GCA_038257035.1 Chlamydiia bacterium | reverse complement strand
TAGCACATTCAGCCGCTCCAAACCATCCCCCGCACCCGCCCGCCCCGCGATCCCGCATATCCTGTAAAAAATAGTATAAAAGCCTCTAAGGTTAAGAATTGAATTTCAATCTATACATTATTGTAGGTTTGATATTTAATTTTTAAAATAGAGGTGAAAGGCAAGTATAGTACCTATAAATTTAAATGACATGACATACTATTTATTAAGTAACCAAATTGCAATATTAAGCGTTGTTGCGTAGATCACCCAGATCAAGTAGGGAATCAATAGAAGAGCACTTAAGGGACGCAACGACCAAGCCTTAATAATGGTTAAACTTAGAACAAAGCAAAGCAAGATGATATCGATCATTCCTAAAAAAGGACTACGTAATGAGAAAAAAAGAAAGGACCAGATAAAATTTAAGGAAAGCTGAATTCCATAAAGGATCAAAACAACGTTACGTTTATTCGAATCTTCCATTTGGTAGATTAACCAGCCAGAAATTGCTATCATTACATATAAAACAGTCCATACAGGTCCAAAAACAAAGCTTGGAGGATTCCATGAGGGTTTAACTAACGTCGGATACCACAAAGTCACCGATTCCCTTGTCCAAATACCTCCAATGATTTGAATCATAAAAGTGAGCAAGATAAATAAGATTAACGAAATCCATAACTTTTTTTGTTTCATTTTTATACCGATTTTTTTTTATGATTTTATTTTATTAAAAACTGATTCACAATAATTCCAGAGTTCTTCTTCTTCAATTTGGCTTGATTTATTATAATTACCAATTGTTGTTTTAGCTTGCTTTCGATCAAACCAAAATTTCCCGTTTGGATAATCCGGATGCGTTGCAAGGAATAAAAGTGTATCAGCTCCTTCTTCACTTGTACGCAAACGATTTTTTAGTATTTTATAAAATAATGGCATTGACAAGCGAACGCCCGGTGTATCTGCCCACCCGGGATGCATTGCACTAAATAAATATTGGGGATATTTTTCTGAAAATAACTCATTTAAGATAACTTGAGCACGTTTGGCATTGGCATAGCCTGTATACTTATTGTAAGATTTTTTTGTAAAGTCAAGATCGGAAAGATCAAGTTTTTGTGTATACATTCCCCCTGATGAAACCAAAATAATACGACAACCTTTTTTAAGCTTTCCTAATTCGATAAGAGTCTTTGTTAAAATAAAAGGCGCTAAAACTTGGGAAGCGAACATCTCCTCATATCCATCCTGAGTAATTGAAAGGGCAGAGGGCATGCTCCCTGCATTATGGATCAGAAGATCCACAGCAGTTGTTACTTGATCTTTAGCAAACGCATAAACGGCCTTCAAATCACTCATGTCTAACGAATAAAATTTTGAGCCTGAAATCAAAGAATCTGTTTTGTAGTTATTTTCTAGTTTTTCCACATTTCTTCCAATCAGATCACAACTCATTCCCTGTTTAAGAAGGCCTTTTGCTGCAGCTAAACCAATACCGCTGCTAGCCCCAGTAACAATTGCATGCTGATGCGATAAATCAATGGATTCAAGGGGATCTTTGCAGTGTCTTTTAAATCCTGTGCGATCAAAGGAAAAAATAATTGTCGCATCGAGTAATCGATCAATCCAATCTTTTATTATCATTTATTCATTCCTTTTTTGATTAAGCAGTCAACTTGCCACCTGAAAAAAATAGAGCCGGTTTTTCATGTTAGGTTTTTATATGTTGTACTATTGCATGAAACAGTTTGAAAAAAGAAGAAAAAAAAGAAGATTGCAAAGGACTATAACTTCTTAAACTTTAATTTTAAGCTTTACTAAGGGTGATTTTTTAAGTAATGTAAAAAAAAGTTTACTAATATTTTTTTAAGAGTACATATGCATTCTAACCTTATGATCGTTGGACTTTTAGCAATAGGCCTCACCCTCGCAAGTTTATTTGCCTATCTCATGCAACGCCTCAGACTTCCGTCTATAATTGGTTACTTATTAGCAGGTTATATCATTGGCCCTTATTCACCGGGGTTTGTTGGAAATGCGGAAGTTGCAGAACAGCTTGCTGAAATCGGTGTGGTTCTAATGCTTTTTGGTGTCGGTTTGCACTTTAAAATTGAAGATCTAATTCGCGTTAAAAATATAGCCATCCCAGGAGCTGTCGGTCAAACCCTTGGTGCTACAATTTTTACTACCCTTATCATCTATTGGATGGGTTGGTCTATTGAGTCAGGCATCATCATTGGTTTATCAGTCGGAGTTGCAAGTACCGTTGTACTAGTACGTATCCTTACAGAAAATAAAGTCCTTAACACTACAAAAGGACATATTGCAATTGGCTGGCTTGTAGTAGAAGATATATTCACTGTGGTCATATTGCTTTTACTTCCGACAATAGCGGAATTTTCAAAAGGTGCAAGTCCCTCATTTTTAAGCGTAACAGGGTCTGTTCTTTTAATCGTTGTCAAATTTTTTATTTTAGTTTTGGTCATGTTTACAGTGGGGCAAAAACTTATCGAATCGATTTTGACAAGTATTGCACGTCTTCGCTCACAGGAGTTGTTCACTTTAACGATCATCGCTCTTGTTTTTCTGATTGCAACAGGATCCACTGTAATATTTGGAACATCCATTGCTTTAGGGGCATTTATTGCGGGTATGGTTATAGGGAAAACAAATGTTAGGCACCAAGCAGCAGCAAACGCCTTACCACTTAAAGATATTTTCTCTGTTATTTTTTTTATATCGGTTGGAATGCTTTTTAATCCAGAAGCACTTGTTACACATTTTCCCCTCTTTATTGGGATTATATCGGTCATAATGATCGTTAAACCACTTATTGCTTATTTAATTACTTTGTCTTTAGGTTATAAAATAAATGTAGCGCTTACAGTTGCTATTTCGCTTGCTCAGATCGGAGAATTTTCATTTATATTAGCTGAAGAAGCAATGAATTTACGTCTTATTCCTGACGAAGGGTTTGATCTTCTTGTAGCCTGCGCTCTAGTGTCTATCTCTTTAAATCCATTATTATTTCAGGCTATTGGATCTTTGGAAAAGTTCATTCAGAGATTCACACTCTGTAAAGGACGAAAAAATAAGGCCTCAGATTATTTGACGGAAAAAGAAACTCTTGAATCAAAAGTATTAGTTATAGGCTTTGGACCGATTGGAAAAGAAGTGTCTAGAATCATCAAGGATGCGGGCTTAGTTCCTATCATCATAGAACAAAATATCGATACCGTAACCAGTATGGAAGATCAATACACCATTCTTTTTGGAGATGCTGCGGAATCTAATATTTTTAAAGATGCTCACATTGAAGAAGCAAGCCACTTAATCATCACCATTCCTGAAACTGCAAAAATTATAAAGATTATTCATGCAGCACGACATGAAAACCCTAATATCAAGATCATTACGCGCATTCAGTACATCGAAGAGAAGCATTTATTAAAAAACCTTAACGTTGACTCTATTTGCACCGAAAGTGAAGCGTTAAAGGCCTTTATTGCTGCAACGCGGCAAATATTCACACCCGTCAAATATTTTTAACTATTAATTTTATTCTATTAATAAGTACATTGGGTCCTTTAAACCTATTTTAAGGACTTTTATGATAACACCCCCTAATGAAATCTCATTTAGTACCATTTTTTATAAGCCAGAACCTTTTTATGATCTATGCGAAATAAATGGATCTAAATTTGCTATTTTCAGAAAACCAATTGAAAGTAATTTAAATATTTCTTTGGATTTTACTGATCACAATGTTGTGTTTTTATCACCACTAGAAGCAAAAACAGATATTATGATCAAAGCAATTTCCGTGATTGTTCTAGCTAATATAAATTCTAAAGAAGGAGCATCTACAATTTTGGGTACAGGAAAATTTCTTAATTTAGGAAATAAAATATGGAGTGATAAAAAAAACCTAATAAGTGGTGATAAAGGAGTATTTTTAACTTTTATAATACCTGAAAGGCGGGAGATGATTAAAAATATTTTTAATGAAGCTATTTTAAAGAAGGATGGAGAATTAATTTTAGATGCACTTTGTCAAACCTATGATGCTTATAAAGACCCTTATGATGAAAACAGTGAAGGCTTTGATATTCGTCAAGTTTTTGAATTTTTTGACATTCCACTAACAGACAATTCATGTAGCTCTGAATGCTCGCTGATGAGCTAATATGTAACATGATGACTTTGAAAGATTAATTCATTGAAATAATTATGCTATCTGTTACATTCCCAATTATAATCAATTGGAGGACTTTATGAATATTTTAGGAATTATACTTTTAGTTGTTGGCATCGTAGTTTTAGGATTTGGTATTAATGCATCTCGCTCCGTCGGAGAAAAAGTTGTAGAGACTGTATCTGGCAAGTTTACTCAAAATACCATGTGGTACATTATTGGAGGTATTGCCTTAATTGTTGCAGGCCTAGGACTTGCCCTTATGGGGAATTAGGATGTCAGCAATTGAGGAAGTCTTACATCATGGAACTTTAATTACTAAAGCTAAAAAAGCTTTGATATTACTTCATGGTCGGGGTGGAACTGCTAAAAGCATGCTGCCTTTAAGCGATATGCTTTGCGATAGTCAGTATTATATTGCTGCACCACAAGCCAAAAATAATATTTGGTACCCGCATAGTTTTATGGAAGAAGATAGTCTTAATGAGCCTAACCTTTCTTTCTCTATTCAAGAGATTAAAGATCTAATTGATAAAACTGCAGACCATATTGCAAAAGATCAAATTTTTATTGCAGGCTTTTCACAAGGGGCCTGTTTAGCTTTGGAAGTCTCCAGCAGATTTGGAACAAAATATGGGGGCATTATAGCTTTCACGGGCGGTCTCATTGGCCATGAAATTAATGAAAGTAAGTATCAGGGAAACTTTGACGGAACAAAAGTATTCATTAGCAATGGTGACAATGATCCTCACATTCCTCTTAGAAGAAGCGAAGAATCTAAGAAGATGATGGAAAAACTTGGAGCAAAAGTGACTTTAAAAACATATGAGGGAAGAGGCCACACGATTAGCGAAGATGAGATCAATTATGTAAAAGCTCATATACTGCTTACACTTGAATCGTAACGATGATGTTTTTTTCAACGCAAAGAAGCCACAAAAGACGCAAAGGCGCAAAGATAAAAATAATCCTTAGGATATCAAACACTTTTATTTTAATTCTTTGCGCCTTTGCGTCTTTTTGCAGCTCCTTTGCGTTGAAAAAATCAGAAACCTTAATTTAAAAAATATTATTGGTGAAAGTTTAAATCTTAAGAAAGGAAAAGGATGCATGGCGAAGGTTTTAGTTACAGGTGCTACAGGATTTGTTGGAAAAAAATTGGTTCACGAACTTTTAAATCAAGGCCATCTAGTTTATGCATTGTGTCGAAAACCTGGTTTCAAGATTTTTAATGATGAAAGACCCAATTTAGAATATGTTTATGGGGATTTAAGAAATTCTGAAGTTTTTAAAGATCTACCCTCAGATCTAGAAGTTGTTTATTATCTTGTTCATTCTATGTCAGACTCCGGGGGTAACTTGGAAAACACTGAAATTCAAGTCGTAGAAGATTTTCTAAAGAATATCGAAAATATTCAAATTAAACAAATTATCTATTTAAGTGGGATTATTAATGACGAAAAACACCTCTCTCCACATCTACAATCACGACTTTTAGTTGAGCAAACATTAAAAAATAGCGGCATTCCCTATACTGTTTTACGAGCTAGCATCATTATAGGTGATGGGAGTGCATCCTTTGAAATCATCAGAGACTTATGTGAAAAACTTCCCGTCATGGTAGCTCCGAAGTGGGTGGAATCCACTTGTCAACCGATCGCTATCGCTGATGTCCTTTTTTATCTTTCGGCGGTCCTACTTAAACCTCAATGTCTCAATAAAGTTTTCGACAT